>NZ_MKRU01000095.1:49154-57909 GCF_001897985.1 Microbacterium sp. 69-7
CGACGGGTGCGGCGCACGTACAGCAGGACGCCTCCACCGACGACCAGGACGACCGCCCCGCCGAGGAGCGGAAGCACCGCGGCGATGTTGCCTCCCGTCGCCGGCAGCGACATGCCGGCCGCTGCGACGGCTCCCGAGGTTCCCACACCGGCCGGGTCTGTCAGGCACGCCGACGTGGACGGCGGGTACGACAGAGCGACGCGCAGCGACGGGTTCACCTCGACCACGGCGGAGATGTCACCGCGAGTCCAGGCGAAGTTGCCCGATGACGCGACCCACTGGCCGTTCTCGAACGCCCATCCGGGCCATCCGTTGCCGACGCCGTTCGCGTCGACGGACGCGCCGGGCCAGAGCACGCGCCCCGATAGCCGCCCGTTCACCAGCTCACCGAGCGGGATGGTCGTGGATTGGTTGCCGTCGCTCAGCACGATAAGGGCCGTGTGACTCGTGACGAGTCCGCCCGGGTCGTTCATGACGATCGAGTAGTTGATCCACGGAACATCGGATTCGCAGGACGGTGCGACCATCGTGCCGACCAACGTCGGCGCCGGCGGTGTGTCGGGCCCGTAGCCGTCGGTATCGGCGGCGGCCGCAGCGGTCGCACCTCCCGACAGCAGCAGGACAGCGAGAACAGCGGACAGTGCGTACTTACGCATGATGATTGCCTCCCCCAGGCGATGCGAGCCCAAACCCCCCAGCCGGGTCTCGTGGCGACACCGTATCACGATCACTCGGCACCGACCAGTAGGATCGAGATCGCGAATGGGTCGGCTGGACGGTCGCGTGGCGGGGTGACCCGCACCGAGGAACGTCCGGGCTCCACAGGGCAGGGCGGTGGGTAACACCCACCCGGAGCAATCCGCGAGACAGTGCCACAGAGAGCAGACCGCCCCGGACTCCGCTCGTCGGAGTTCCGAGGTAAGGGTGAAAGGGTGGTGTAAGAGACCACCGGGATCGTGGTGACACGATCCGCACGGTAAACCTCGCCCGGAGCAAGGCCAGACAGGGGATGCCGACGCGGCTCGCCGAGTCCCCGGGTAGGCCGCTGGAGCGGCACGGCAACGTGTCGCCGAGAGAGATGACCGTCCACGGAGCGTCAGCTCCCGGACAGAACCCGGCGTACAGGCCGGCCCATTCGCCCCCGTCTGTCAGACGGCCAGCGCGGCGGCGCCGATGATGCCGGCGTTGTTGCGATGCGTCGCGGGCACGATCGGTGTCGTGAGCGTCAGCATCGGGAGGAACTCGTCGGCGTGCTTCGAGACGCCGCCACCCACGATGAACAGGTCGGGGCTGAGCAGGAACTCGAGGTAGCTGTAATACCACTGCAGGCGCTTCGCCCACCCCTTCCACGTCAGCGCGTCGCGCTCCATCGCCGAGTACGCGGCCCACGCCTCGGCATCCTTGCCGTGGTTGGCGCGCTGCAGGTGACCGAGCTCCGCGTTCGGGATGAGCACGCCGTTGTAGAGCATCGCGGTGCCGATGCCCGTACCGAGCGTCGTCAAGAGCACCAGCCCGGACACATCGCGCGCGGCGCCGTAACGGGCCTCGGCCACACCGGCGACGTCGGCATCGTTGGCGAAGTGGATCTCGCGCCCCAGCCCGTCCTCGAAGAACTTCTCGGCTTCGAAGCCCACCCACGTCTCCGCGACGTTCGCCGCCGACAGGGTCTTGCCGTTCTTCACGATCGCCGGGAACGCGACGCCCAGCGGAACGTCGGCATCACTGACGCCGAGCGTCTCGAGCACGGTCTTCACCGCAGCCAGCACGTCATCCGGCTCGGCGCCGGCAGGCGTGGGCACCTTGACCCGCTCGCTGAGGAGGTTTCCCCCCTCGAGATCCACGAGGGCACCCTTGATGCCGGTTCCGCCGATGTCCACACCGACCGCGCGGGTCGCCTTCGTCGTCATGGCGTCCAGCCTATCCAGGTCGTCGGTGCCGCTCGTTAGGATCGAGCCAGAGCCCGCAGATGGGCACCGGTGGGCCAACGCCCCGACAGGAAGGACGCGCCATGACGTCAGGCGAAGACAAGTACTGGTACAACTTCACCAGCGGCGCCGTGGAGCGCGGATTCGCGTCACCGGCGATCGACCGCGCCGGCCCGTTCGACACCTCTGAAGAGGCGGCAAACGCTCCGCAGCTGCTCGCCCAGCGCTCCCGCGAATGGGCTGAGGAGGACGAGCGCGAGAACGACTGAAGCGCGCCCGGCGACGCGTCGGACACGAGCGGAGACCGATAGTCTGAGCGTGGGCCCGGCTTCCCTTCGAAGCGGCATCTGAGAAGCGGCATCTGAGAGGACGCGATGGACAAGCAGCGGGACTTCGTACTGCGCACGATCGAAGAGCGGGGCGTGAAGTTCGTCCGTCTTTGGTTCACCGATGTGATCGGCACCTTGAAGTCGGTGGCGATCGCCCCCGCCGAGGTCGAAGGCGCCTTCACCGAAGGCCTCGGATTCGATGGATCGGCCATCGAGGGACTGACGCGCTCGTACGAGTCGGATCTGCTCGCCCACCCCGACCCGACGACCTTTCAGATCCTGCCCTGGCGTGGGGAGATCGATCCCACAGCCCGCATGTTCTGCGACATCACGACCCCGGACGGCCAGCCCGCCGTCGCCGACCCCCGTCACGTGCTCAAGCGCACGCTGGCGAAGGCGGCGGATGCCGGGTTCACTTTCTACACGCATCCCGAGATCGAGTTCTACCTGCTCAAGTCGTCTTCGTTCGGCGCGGAGGGTCCCGAGCCGGTCGACTCGGCCGGGTACTTCGACAATGTGCCCGGCGGCACGGCGCATGATTTCCGCCGCCGCAGCGTGCGCATGCTCGAGGACCTCGGCATCTCCGTCGAATACAGCCATCACGAGGGCGGACCCGGTCAGAACGAGATCGATCTGCGCTACGCGGATGCCCTCGCGACAGCCGACAACATCATGACCTTCCGCACCGTGGTGAAGGAGGTGGCAATCGAGCAGGGCGTCTACGCGACCTTCATGCCGAAGCCGCTCTCCGGCAAGCCCGGCAGCGGCATGCACACGCACATGTCGCTGTTCGAGGGCGACCAGAACGCCTTCTACGAAGAGGGTGCGCAGTACCAGCTCTCCAAGACCGGTCGTCAGTTCATCGCCGGCCTGCTGACGCACGCGAACGAGATCGCCGCCGTCACCAATCAGTTCGTGAACTCGTACAAGCGCCTCTGGGGAGGCGACGAGGCCCCGAGCTTCATCTGCTGGGGACACAACAACCGCTCCGCTCTCGTGCGCGTACCCATGTACAAGCCGAACAAGGGACAGTCCACCCGCGTCGAGTATCGCGCGCTGGACTCCGCCGCCAACCCTTACCTGTCGTTCGCGCTCATACTCGCCGCAGGCCTCAAGGGCATCGAGGAGGAGTACGAGCTTCCCCCCGAGGCCGAGGACAACGTCTGGTCGCTCACCGACGCGGAGCGGCGTGCCCTCGGGTACGCGCAGCTGCCGGCCAGCCTCGACCATGCCCTCGAATACATGGAGGAGTCGGAGCTGGTCGCAGAGACCCTCGGCGAGCAGGTGTTCAACTACGTCCTGCTCAACAAGCGCCGCGAGTGGCAGGAGTACCGCGCGCAGGTGACACCGTTCGAGCTGAAGAGCAACCTGGAGATGCTCTGAGCCGTGTCCTCGAACGAGCGCACGTCGGTTCTCACGCAGCTGGCGCGCGACGGGTTCGGTGAACTCGGCGACGCCGATGCGCTGCTGACCGAGCTGATGGATGCGCTCGGGATGGACCGGCAGGAGATCCTGCGCGGAGCCGCGGAAGCGGGCGACCCCGACGCCGCCCTGTCCGCGCTGGTGCGTATCGCACGACGTGACGCACCAGCCGTCGGACGCGCCCTGCGTCGCGTCTCCTCGAGCGTCTGGCGGCTGCTCGGCGCCTCGAGCGGCTTCGCGGATTTCTACCTGCGCCATCCCGACGAATTGGCTCACCTCATGGGCGCGGGTGCGCCGCTGCCGACAGCCGACGAGCTTCGTGCAGAGCTCACGAACGCGGTGGGAGCGGATGCCGATGGCTTCGCCGCCACCGGGGATGAGAGCGCGTGGGTGGCGCTGCGCGTGCGCTACCGCCGCATGCTGGCGCGTATCGCGACGTACGACCTCGGCGCCGACGATGCGGTCGACGTGCTCGCGTCCGTGGCCGCAAGCCTTGCGGACGCGGCCGGGGCGGCCCTGGAGGCATCTCTCTGCGTGGCGCGCACACGCGTCGCCGGGGGTGCACCGGGCTCCGGGCTGTTCCCTCGCGAGCAGGTCTCCGCCACCCGGCTCGCGATCATCGGCATGGGCAAGACCGGCGCTCGAGAGCTCAACTACGTCAGTGATGTCGACGTGATCTTCGTCGGCGGCGGCTCGGATGAGCTCGTGGAGCAGGTGGGGGAGAGCCGCGTCATCGACATCGCGACGCGGCTCGCCGTGCAGACGATGCGTGGGATCTCGGGAATGGAGATCGAGCCCCCGCTGTGGGAGGTGGACGCGAATCTGCGCCCCGAGGGCAAACAGGGCGCCCTCGTCCGCACGCTCGACTCGCACCTTTCGTACTACGACAGGTGGGCCAAGAGCTGGGAGTTCCAGGCACTTCTGAAGGCTCGTCCCCTCGCGGGTGATCGCATGCTCGGAAACGCATATGTCGCCGCGGTCCAGCCGAAGATCTGGACGAGTGCCGCCCGGGAGAACTTCGTCGACAGTGTGCAGCGCATGCGTGAGCGCGTCACCGAGCACATCCCTCCCGCCGACGTCGTTTATCAGCTCAAGCTCGGACCCGGCGGCATCCGCGACATCGAGTTCACGGTGCAGCTGCTGCAGCTCGTACACGGACTCACCGACGACAGCATTCGTCAGCGTGGCACGCTCGACGCGCTGGAGGCCCTCGTCGGTGCGGGCTACATCGGCCGCGAAGACGCCGCGGCCTTCTCCCATGACTACCGGATGCTGCGGGTGCTGGAGCATCGGATGCAGTTGAAGGATCTGCGGCGCACCCACCTGATGCCGCAGCACCCCGAGGGCCTGCGTGTGCTGGCCCGCTCTTCCGGGCTGGCCGAGACCGGGCCCGCCGTATGGGCGCTGTGGGAGGGGATCAAACGCGAGGTCCGCGAGATCCACGTGCGTCTGTTCTACCGTCCGCTGCTGTCGGCCGTGGCGGCGCTCAGTTCGGACGAGCATCAGCTGTCGCCGGATCAGGCGCACGATCGGCTGGCGGCGATCGGATTCCACGATCCGGCCGGGGCCCTCCGACATATCGGCGCTCTGACCGGCGGGCTGAGCCGGAAGGCGACGATCCAGCGTCACCTCATGCCGGTGATGATCCGTTGGTTCGCCGACGGCGTCGACCCCGACTACGGTCTGCTGGCCTTCCGACGCATCAGCGAGCGCCTGGGCGACACCCCGTGGTTCCTGCGCATGCTACGGGACTCCTCCGGAGCCGCCGAACGTCTCACGCGTGTGCTGTCGGGTTCGCGGTACATCGGCGAGCTGATGGAGTGGATCCCTGAATCAGTGGCCTGGCTCGACTCAGACGACCAGTTGCGTCCGCGCGGCGGTCACGCGCTGCAGGAAGAGGCGCGGGCGATCCAGACACGCCACGAGACGGTCGGCGATGCCATGCGCGCGGTGCGGGCGCTGCGTCGGCGCGAACTGCTGCGCCTGGCCTTCGGCGCCGTCCTCGGCACCCTCACCATCGACGAGCTCGCGCAGGGGCTCACGACGGTCAGCGAAGTGACCATCCAGGCCACCCTCCGTGCCGTCCGCCGTGAGATCGTCGCTCCGGCGGACGCCGCCCTCGACTTCTCCGTCATCGCGATGGGTCGCTTCGGCGGTGCCGAGCTCGGCTTCGGATCGGATGCCGATGTCCTGTACGTCTACGAAGCCAACGGGATCGATCCGCAGCGCGCCCACGACCTGGCGATCAAACTCGTCAGTGGCCTTCGCTCGTACTCCGAAGACCATCGCGTTCCGTTCGATCTGGACGCCGGTCTGCGGCCCGAGGGTCGCAACGGGCCGCTGGTGCGATCTCTCGATTCGTACACCGAGTACTACCGCCGCTGGTCGCTGTCGTGGGAAGCGCAGGCACTGCTGCGAGCCCGCGGTGTCGCCGGCAGTGTGAAGCTCATCAACCGCTTCATGGCCCTCGCCGACGAGGTGCGCTACCCCGCGCGACCGGCGGAGCAGGATCTTCGGGAGATCAAGCGGATCAAGGCCCGCGTCGAGAACGAACGCCTCCCACAGGGTGTCGATCGCTCGCGTCACCTGAAGCTGGGGCCCGGCGGGCTGAGCGACGTCGAATGGCTCGTGCAGGTGTTGCAACACGAACACGCGCACGATGTCCCGCCCCTCCGGACGACGTCGACCCTCGAGGCCCTCGAAGCGGCACGCGCGGCCCGGCTGGTGCCGGATGCCGCCGCGCAGCGCCTGCACGACGCGTGGCGCCTGGCCAGTCGGCTGAGGTCGGCGAACACGCTGCTGTCGGGGCAGACGAGCGACGTGCTGCCGACCGACCGCGGCAAGCTGGACGGCATCGGGCGGCTCCTGGAGTATCCGGCGCGCTCGGCGACCCTGGTGGAGGAGGAGTGGCTGCGCACGGCGCGACGGGCGCGCCGCGACTTCGAGAAGCTGTTCTACGGCTGAGCCGACGCCGACACCGATCAGCGCGCCGGCCGCCGCAACCTCCAGCGCAGCGGGAGCGAGGAGGTCGAGCAGCATCGCGACGATCGTCGCCAGCGCCACCGCGACGGCTGTGACGACCAGCCCGATCACCGTGCGCCACGGATGCCGACGCGCGATCGCTGCTGCGGTGGATGGCGAGCCCACCGCGATGAGCGGACTCGTCGTGTGCTCGTGGCCGCGTGTGGTGCGCGGGGGAGGGCGGCGCCACGATCCTGCGTATGCCGCGCATCCTTCCGAGGGATTCACCGGGCATGCGGCGTACCGAAGAGCGGCAGGACAGCGAAGAGCCCGCCGGCGCGGTGCCGACGGGCTCTTCGTGCGGGCGTCGCTCAGACGCCGAAGTACAGCTCGGCTTGAGGATCTGAGAACCGGAGGGGGTTCCGCAGGCTCACACTTCCCTGCAAACACAGGGAAGTGCAATGGTGAGCATGGGTGGGGTCGCTGCTGCGGCTGTCCGAGAACCCGTCCGTTTACTCGATTCTTGGCCGTCCTACGGGGTTCGCTGGAGGTCGACGGGTGGTGCCGCCTACCTCATTGGTATGAGCGACGCCCGCCCCCGCCTCTGGACTCCGCAGGAGCTTGCGGAGTACACGGGCATCCCGATCAGGACGCTCGCTGACTGGCGGACAGAGCGTGCGCGCAGCCGAGGTCTCGGGTTGCCGTTCGTCGCGCTCTCGTCGCACAACGTTCGCTACCGCGATGAGGATGTCGAGGCGTTCATCACGGGGCGGATCGTGGCCCCGACGGAAAGTGCGGGCGACTGATGGCTCGGCCGAAGCGCGCGCTCGGCGAACTTGGCAAGGTGACCTACACCGTTGAGCCGAACGGCCTGGTCATCGCGCGAGCGCGGGTCTATGACGGCAACGGGCAAGAGCGTCGTCCCAGCGGCAGCGGAGCGACCGAGGCTGAGGCTCTGACCGCGTTGCAGGAAGCGGCTGATGTCGCCGTCGGTCGAGTCCTGGCGCGACGAACACAGCTCATGACCGTCGCTGAGCTGGCGACGACGTGGCTGAAGACGGCGTACCACGACGACGATCCGCGGGTGCTGCGCCAGCGCCGCGAGCAGACCGTCGATGGCTACGCCTCGGTGGTGCGCGCGCATGTCATCCCGCGCGCTGGGGCCATCCCCATCGCCGACATCACTGCCGACCGTGCTGATGGGCTGCTTATGGACATCGCACGGGAGAAGTCGGTGACGACCGCGAACAAGGTTCGGAACGTGATGTCGCTCATGTTCGACTGGGCGATCCAGCAGGGGCATTTCTCGGCTGCCGGGTCGATCCAGAACACACGGTACGGGGCGGTCGTCGTGGCGAACCCGATCCGTGCGACCAGACGAGCGGACGAGCCGGACACGGTGTACTTCGAACTCGACGCGGTGCAGGTCAAGTACATCCTCCACCTCATCCGCGAGGTGTGGCCCGAGCGGCACCGGAAGCGGTATCCGGTGGGTCGACGGCCTAACTACAAGCTGCTCGCCGACTACATCCTCATCACGCTCGGCACCTCCGAGCGGACAGCGGAACCGATTGCGATCCGGTTCCAGGACGTGCGGTTCGAGGCGGTGGAACAACCGGATGGAAGCCTCACGATGGAGGCGCTCGTCTGGGTCGGCGGGACGATGGTGCGCACCAAGTCCCGCGGCCTGTTCCGTCAGGACTCACCCAAGGCGGAGCGGCAGAAGCGTTGGGTTCGCGTTCCGAAGTTCGCGGCGAAGGTACTGAGCGAATTCGTGGCGAGCCACGTTCCCGACTCCGAGCGGAATCCAGACGACGTGCTGTTCACGACCGAGCGCGGCCGTCCGCGCGACCCCAGCGCAGTCGGCGAGTTGCTCAGGATGTTCCGCCGCGAGTTCGAGCCGGAACTGTTGGCTATTGGGGTCGACGCCGAGCATCTCACCTTCCGCAGTCTCCGCAAGGCCGTCGCTGCCGCGGTATCGGACACGGCTGGCGTCGAGGTCGCACGCGACCTGCTCGGGCACAGCAGTACCGACATCACGGAAGGGCACTACGCGAAGCGTCCCGACCTCATCGTCGAGGTCGCGGCTGACGCGCTCGACGAGGCGTTCGCGGGCAT
>NZ_MKRU01000096.1:0-48572 GCF_001897985.1 Microbacterium sp. 69-7
CTGCGCGCGGAGGATGTGCCGCTGGAGCGGATCGCCAGGCTCGGCGCGTCGGTGGTCGCCGCGGTTGCCGAGAAGCGCACGACGTGGAGCCTCTGGAACCTGTACGCCGAGGCCGCACGGCAGACGATGGGCTGGCGCTTCACCGGCACGGAGGACCGCGAGGCGATCACTAGCATGATCGTCGATGCCGCAGAGCAGGCGTCCATCCGGCTCACCCCGCCCGAGCTTGCCTCCAGTCCCGCTGCGTTCCAGCGCACGGACGGCACGAGCGTGTTCCGGCCTCGCAACGCCGCCCGCTATAGCGGGGCCGCGGTGCTCGCTGCTGAGGATCGGCTGCTTGCACGCTCCCGCGAGCAGGTTGCACCGCGCCTGGCCGACGCAACCATCGCGCACGCGCTGCAACCCCGCCGTGGGCGCGCGCTCGGCGACGACCAGCGCGCCGCGCTCACCGCGATTGCGTCTTCCGGCCGGATGCTCGACCTGCTCATCGGCCCCGCAGGGGCGGGCAAGACCACCGCTCTGCGCGCGTTGCGGCGCGCATGGGAAGCCGAGCACGGGCACGGCTCGGTGGTCGGGCTCGCCCCGTCTGCCGTGGCCGCCGAGGTGCTGGCCGGGGATCTCGGCATCCCGACGGAGAACACCGCGAAGTGGTGGCAGACTTACCGCGACCACGGCATCGGCTTCACCGCCGGGCAGCTCGTGATCGTGGACGAGGCATCCCTCGCCGGAACGCTCGCCCTTGACCGGCTCGTGCGCGTCGCGGTCGACGCTGGGGTGAAGGTGCTGCTCGTGGGCGACACGGCGCAACTGCAATCCGTGGACGCCGGGGGAGCGTTCGGGCTGCTCGTCGCCGACCGCGACGACGTGCCCGAGCTGACCGACGTGCGACGCATCGCCGCAGCCTGGGAGAAGGAAGCCACGCTCGACCTTCGCCACGGGCGCATCGAGGCGATCGACACCTACCACGCCCACGGGCGCATCCATGCAGGGGAGGCCGAACGCATGGCTGATGCCGCCTACGCTTCGTGGCAGAGCGACCGCGTCGCAGGACTGGCGAGCATCCTCATTGCCGAGTCGAGCGCGATGGTCACTACCCTGAACCAGCGCGCCCGCGCCGACCTCATCCTCGCCGGGCAGGTCGACGCGCGCGCCGAGGTGCGGCTGCATGACCATACCGAGGCATCCGTCGGGGACGCGATCATCACCCGCCGCAACGACCGCGAGCTGCGCATCGGCCGCGGCTGGGTACGCAACGGCAGTCGATGGACGATCACCGCCATCGACGCCGATGGGTCGCTGCGGGTGCGTCCCGCCGGACGGCGCTGGGGCGCGACCCTAAGGCTCCCCGCTGAGTACGTCGCCGAGCACGTCCAACTCGGCTACGCCGTCACCGCGTACCGGGCGCAAGGCGTCACCGTCGACACCGGACACACGCTCATCGAGCCCGGCGCGACGCGCGAGAACTTCTACGTCGCCATGACCCGCGGAAGGCTCGTGAACACCGCCTACGTCTCGATCAACCGTCCCGACGACGACCACATCCATCCGCCCACCCAGGACACCAAGGCAGTCGCGGCCCGCAAGGTGCTCGCCGGGGTGCTCCAGCACGTTGGAGCCGAACTCTCAGCCCGCCAGATGATCGCCGCCGAGCAGGACGCCTGGGGCTCGGTCGGCCAGCTCGCCGCCGAGTACGAGACCATCGCCGCCGCCGCACAGCAGCAGAGATGGGAAGCCCTCGTGCGCGCCACCCGACTCACCGAGGCCGAAGCCGACGCCGCCATCGGATCGACCGCGTTCGGTGTGCTCGGTGCCGAGCTGCGCCGCGCCGAGGCGGACGGGTACGACACGGAGCGCCTGCTGCACGCGCTCGTCGCCTCGCGTCCGCTCGACGACGCCGAGGACGTGGCCGCGGTGCTCCACGAACGGGTGATCCGAGCCCTGGCGCGCGCGAACGGTGCGGGGCGCGTGCGCCAGCCCGCCGCGCCCATCGCTGGACTCATCACCCCGGCGCTCGGCACGATGGACGACGACATGCGCGCCGCGCTCCGCGAACGCGCCGCACTCATCGAGCAGCGGGCCGACGCGCTCGTCGCCGAAGCGGTCGAGGCGTCCGAGGCATGGGCCGCGGAACTCGGCCCGGAGCCCGCCGATCCGCAGCTTGCCGCGATTTGGCGACGCGAGGCGCGCACCGTCGCGGCCTACCGCGACACCTACGGCATCGCGGAGACCAGCGCGCTCGGACTCATCGGCGACGACGCGCGGCAGCACGCAGATGCCGCGCGAGCACGCGCCGCGATCCACCGCGCACGGCAGCTCGCGGCACGCGCAGCAGAACCGGAGTCCACGGTCACCGCGGTCGGGGTATCCGCGCCACGTCTGTAGTTGCCCTTCCGTGTGTCCGAGGTCGGGCGTACCCTGAGTGTCGAGGTAGTAGCCACGATTTCTAGGTCGCTTGCGACGGTCCTCTCGGGACGCTCACCACATGATCTACCTCCTCGGCGGAGCTACGCACCCTCTCAGGAGGCGGACATCATGCTCCGACTGCTCTGGAATCTCAGCATCCGAGTTCGGCTGTTCCTGCGGACGTACATGCCGACGAACATCCTGCTCAACGCGCTGCGGACGCGCCGCGGACTGAAGTGGGGTGTGCCCGCCATGCTGATCGCCGTGCCGTACCTGCTCGGCGCGTGGCTGCTGACCGTCTGGATCGCCGACGGCGGGCCGGGGTGGCTGAACCTGCTCGTGCTGCTGTTCATCTGGAACGCGCTGAAGTTCCTCGTCAACGGCCCGATCACGCTCGTCATTCTGATCCGGGCTCGCCTCGCCGAGCGGCGCGACGGCCGACTCGTCGAGCGCGAGTCGGCGGCTTACGCGGCGGGCGACGACCTTCCCATTCTCACCGCGACGCGACTCTGACTTGGACGCATCGGGATCGTCAACGGTACTGCAAGAGCGGCCCGCGCCCTGTCCGAAAACCTGTCCGTTTACTGTCCGTAGCCGTCCGTAAACGTCCAGAGGTACACTGAGCCCCAGACGGCAACTGCCGACTGGGGCTCAGTGAATTGCTGGTCTCAAGAACCGGAAGTGTGGCCCTGAGGGCCTCCCGGAATCAGACCCCGAAGTACAGCTCGTACTCGAACGGGTGCGGACGCGCGGCGAGCGGCTTGATCTCGTTCTCGATCTTGTACTCGATCCAGGTCTCGATCAGCTCGGGCGTGAACACACCGCCGGCGAGGAGGAACTCGTGGTCTGCACGAAGCGCCTCGAGCGAG
The DNA here is from genome assembly GCF_001897985.1 of Microbacterium sp. 69-7. Taxonomy (NCBI): domain Bacteria; kingdom Bacillati; phylum Actinomycetota; class Actinomycetes; order Micrococcales; family Microbacteriaceae; genus Microbacterium; species Microbacterium sp. 69-7. The sequence goes on from NZ_MKRU01000096.1 coordinate 3,273, forward strand.
TCGAGCAGCGAGTTCGGCACCTGCGGAATGTTCTTGGCCTCCTCGGGCGGCAGCTCGTAGAGGTCCTTGTCGACCGGCTCGTGCGGCTCGATGCGGTTCTTGATGCCGTCGAGGCCGGCCATCATCTGCGCCGCGAAGGCGAGGTAGGGGTTACCCGAGGCGTCGGGCGCGCGGAACTCGATGCGCTTGGCCTTCGGGTTGCTGCCCGTGATCGGGATGCGGATCGCGGCTGAGCGGTTGCCCGCGGAGTAGACCAGGTTGACCGGAGCCTCGTAACCCTTGACGAGACGCTTGTAGGAGTTGAGCGTCGGGTTGGTGAAGGCGAGAACGGCCGGCGCGTGCGCCAGCAGGCCACCGATATACCAGCGGGCGAGGTCGGACAGGCCGCCGTAGCCCTTCTCGTCGTAGAAGAGGGGCTTACCCTCGAGCCACAGCGACTGGTGGGTGTGCATGCCCGAGCCGTTGTCACCGAAGAGCGGCTTCGGCATGAAGGTCGCGACCTTGCCCCACTGCTCGGCGACGTTCTTGACGATGTACTTGAACTTCAGGATGTCGTCCGCCGCGTGCACCATCGTGTCGAAGCGGTAGTTGATCTCCTGCTGACCACCGGTGCCCACCTCGTGGTGCGCGCGCTCGAGGATGAGGCCGGACTCGATGAGGTGGAGGCTGATGTCGTCGCGGAGATCGGCCGTCTTGTCGACGGGGGAGACGGGGAAGTAGCCGCCCTTGTAGGCCGTCTTGTTGGCGAGGTTGCCGCCTTCTTCGGCGCGACCCGTGTTCCAGGCGCCCTCTTCGGAATCGACGCTGTAGAAGGAGGCGTTCTGCTTCACTTCATAGCGGACGTCGTCGAAGATGTAGAACTCCGCCTCGGGGGCGAAGAACGCGGTGTCGGCGATGCCCGTCGACGCGAGGTACTTCTCGGCCTTCTTGGCGACCTGACGCGGGTCCTTGCTGTAGATCTCGCCGTTGCGCGGGTTGTAGATGTCGAAGAGCATGATCAGCGTCTTCGCTTCGCGGAACGGGTCGAGGTAGGCCGTCGACACGTCGGGGATGAGCTGCATGTCCGACTCGTGGATGTTCGCGAAACCGCGGATCGACGAACCGTCGAACAGCTGGCCGACCGTGAAGAACTCCTCGTCGACGGTCGAGGCCGGGATGTTGAAGTGCTGCTGCACACCAGGCAGATCCGTGAACCGGATGTCGAGGAACTTGACGTCCTCGTCCTTGATGAACTTCAGAACCTCGGATGAATCTTTGAACATGGAGTCTCCAAGATCGGGTGTGGAACACGCCTGAACGGGATCAGGCCCGCCTCGACGCTATCGATGACCGGTTGCCCGGCAGTATCCCCCGTGTTTCGGGGATGTTACAGCGACGCGGATAAGCTGACCCGGTGACGGCAGGTACCTCCGACAATACGGGACATCGCGACAGCACCTATCCCGGGGAGCGACTCGGGCTGCCCCGGTCGGGCTCGGGGAGCATCGCGAGACTCGGTCGACGCGTCGGCGCTCTCGCCGTCGATCTGGCAACGGCGACATTGATCGCCTACGCGTTCTTCCCGGTCCTGGACGAGGTCACCGGGTTCCGGTACGCCAATCCGGTCGCGTCGAACCTGATCTTCGTCGCCGTGCAGGTGCTGTTCATCCCGACGCTCGGGGGAAGTCCGGGACATCGACTGTTCGGCATGCGGATCGTCCGTGTCGACGGGGGCTGGAGCGGCCTCTGGCGTCCGGTGGTGCGCACACTGCTGCTCGCCCTGATCATCCCCGCCGTGATCTGGGATGGCGATCACCGCGGCCTTCACGACAAGACCGCGGGGACGGTCCTCGTCCGCGGTTGAGGCTCAGCGCGGGCGCGGCGCGCGCGCACGCATCGGGTCGATGCCCTTCGGGATCGGCAGCGAGGTGACGGACTGCGAGACCGAGTCCACGCGCTTGACGACAGCGGCCATCGTCGTACGGTCGACCTTCTTGGGGAACGACTTGATGGTCGCGGAGAGCTTCGAGATGGGCACGTCGCCCTCACCGTGGCCGATGTACAGCACATTGATCGGAACGCCCGAGGCCACGCGCTGGACCTTCATCTTCTCGTCGTTGACGAGTCGGGTCAGCCGCCCCCGCGCGCCCTCGCCCACGATCACGACACCACCGCGGCCGATCACGCGGTAGACCGCGTCCTGCGTCTTCGGGTTGACCCCCACGGGCATCTCCGAGGCCACCCAGCTGCGGCCGAGCGAGGTCGACAGCACGTGACCGGCAGCTCCCGGCATCCCGTCGAGCTTGATGTACATCGCGCGGGTGGACAGACGTGTGAGCACGATCATGGCGCCCAAGAGACCGAACAGCAGGCCGGTGACACCCCACAGGATCACGCTCCAGATGGCCGCAGGCGGGATGAGGAACCCGATGAGGACGCCGATGCCGATTCCGACGACCACGACAGCGGCCAGCACCCACGGCAGCCAAGAGAATTCGGCCTTCGTGAAGGTGTAGAGCGAGCGGATCTGGGAGAAGAAGCCAGGGCCCTTGTCGGGTGCGGAACTGCGGGATGCCATGGCACACAGCCTACCGTCGCGGCGACACGGCGCACGCGCACGCGGTGCGACGAGAACTCCTCCCCAGCGTGGCGAACCCTTGGCGTCTGCACAGTTGACCCGCGCGGCGGCCGGCCCGGTCCACGAGCGGCGACACTCACGATATGAGCATCGATTCCGGTGTGCTCGCCCCGCCGCCGCTGCTGAGGACGCTGGGCGCCGCCGACGCCCCGTTTCCCGGCGACCTGCGCGCGGGCACGCCTCCGAGAGTGTGGGTGCCCCTGCAGGATCTGCCGAGCGAGATCTGGCGGGTACGGGGCGGCGAGCATGTGCTCGCCCCCGTCGACCTGGCGCGCACTCCGGACGGTCACGCCGCCCTGCTCCCGCACTGCCCGCACCGACTCATCACTCTCGTCGCCGGGCGTGTGTGGGAGGCGGGAGCGCTCGTCACCGCCGCCGTCAGTGTGCTGCGTGGCGCCGCCGAGGCAGAGCGCTGCGGGTTCACCGTCGGCTCCTGGTGGGTGGATGCCGACGGGTGTCCACTCCTCGCTGCGACCGGACCGGCCTGGCGGGACGATTCCGTCGCACTGCTGAAGGAGCTCGCCGAGGCTGCCGCGCCGGGTCTGCGGCAGGCGGTGCTCGACGCCGCGGAACTGATCAGCGAGGGTCGCATCACGCCGGGGCGGCGCGAGCGTGCGGAAGATGAGCTCTTCGCCGCCGCTGAACCGGCTCCTCTGCCGACCGCCGACGCGAACAGGGGGGTCGCGGCCATCCCGGCGCCGCGTCGGGCCGTACACCGCGGTCGAACCGGCGACGATCTCGCCTCGGATGCGTCGAGCTGGGTCGCGCCGCTCGTCGAGCGCGATCTTGCCGCTCGTGCGCTGAACGTCCTGGGCGATGTTCGCTCCGCGCTGAGGCGCACGATGAGCGCGACGCGCAGGCACGGGCTGACGGCGGTACGAGACCGGGCCGGACGCCGCGCCCTGTCGGCGACGACCACACGGGCGCACAAGGATCGTGCGCCACGCCGCCGCCGGCGATCCCCGCTGCTCGTGGCCGCTGCCGCGGCCGCGATCATCATCGCCGTGGGTCTCGCGTGGCCGGTCGACGAGAGCGCTTCATCCACGACGCCCGCGGCATCCACACCGTCGCTGGACAGCGGCGCCGTGTCCACCCCGGCGGCGACCCTCGACTCCGGCGCGTCGGATGCCGCAGCGCCTGCGCCGTCGCACAGCGCCGACGAAGGCGACATCGCGCGCCGCCTGCTTGCCGATCTCGCGTCATGCGCCCGGGAGCAGGTCGCCGACTGCTCCGACATTCTGGAGGACCCGAGCGCCGGCGTTCCTGACAGCGTCGTCGTCGAGGACGCTGAACTGCGCGAGGTCACCCTCCTCGACGAGTACGGCGGCGTGGCCGCCTATCGCGTCTCCGGCGGACAGCAGCCCAGCCAGGTGCTCGTTCTCGTGCAGGTCGACGGAAAATGGCTGATCCGCGACGTGTACGACGTCGCGGATCAGCCATGACATGCGAGCCCGTTGGCCGGGCGCGCGCTCAGATCCCCAGGTTGGCCTCGAAGTCCGCCGTCTCCAGGCGGGTCTTGACCGCACCCAGGAAGCGGGCCGCGTCGGCGCCGTCGACGATGCGGTGATCGTACGACAGTGCCAGATAGACGTAGGAGCGCACGGCGATCGCCTCGACGCCGTCGACCTTGACCACACCGGGCTCCTTCACGACCGCGCCTGTGCCGAGGATCGCGGACTGCGGAAGGAAGACGACCGGGGTGTCGAAGAGGGCGCCGCGGGAGCCGGTGTTGGTCACGGTGAACGTGCCACCGGCGAGCTCGTCGGGCTTCAGCTTGTTGTCGCGCGTGCGAGCGGCGAGGTCGGCGATCTCGGACGAGATCCCCGCCAGCGTCTTGGCGCCCGCGTCACGGAGAACGGGGGTCAGCAGGCCGCGCTCGGTGTCGACCGCGATCGAGATGTTCTCGGTGGCGGGGTAGACGATGTCGGTGCCGTCCACCGTGGCGTTGATCACCGGGAACGCCTGCAGCGCCTCGGCGGCAGCGAGGACGAAGAACGGCAGGAACGACAGCTTGCCGCCCGTCTTCGCGACGAAGTCCTTCTGGACCGCCGTGCGGTACGACGCGACCTTCGTGACGTCCACCTTCACGACCGTGGTGAGCTGGGCCGTCTGCTGCATCGAGGCAACCGCGCGCTCGGCGAGCACCTTGCGAAGACGGGACATCGGTTGGGTCGTACCGCGCAACGGCGAGACCTCGAGCGGGGCGGGTGCCGCCGCCGCAGGCGCGACGGCTGCGGCCGCAGGAGCGGCCTGGGCGGCCTCGGCCGCCTTGAGCACGTCTTCCTTGCGGATGCGACCGCCGACGCCGGTCCCCGTGACGGACGCCAGGTCCACGCCCTGCTGCTGCGCGAGTCGGCGCACGAGGGGAGTGACGTAGGTCGCCGCGTCGTCGGCAGGCGCGGCAGCGGGAGCAGGAGCAGCGGCCGGTGCAGGCGCCGCAGCGGGAGCAGGCGCCGCGGCGGGAGCAGGAGCGGCAGCGGCAGCAGGAGCGGCCGGTGCTTCGGCAGCCGGAGCAGGCGCAGCTGCCGCCGGGGCAGCGGCTGCAGGGGCACCCGAACCAATGCGCGCGAGCACGGCGCCGACGGCGACCGTCTCATCCTCGGCGACGAGGATCTCCTGCAGCGTGCCGGCGATCGGGGAAGGGATCTCGGTGTCGACCTTGTCGGTCGAGATCTCGAGGAGCGGCTCGTCGACCGCGACCTCTTCGCCGACCTGCTTGAGCCACCGGGTCACCGTTCCCTCGGTGACGCTCTCACCCAGCTCGGGAAGCACGACGTCCTTCGCGTCGCCGGACGGCGCCGCGGTGGCCTCAGGAGCCGCGGGAGCCTGTTCGGGGGCGGGAGCCGCTTCGGCCGGAGCCTGCTCAGCGGCGGGCTGCTCCGCGGCGGGCGCATCGTCGGACGGTGCGGCAGCCGAGCCGTCTCCGATCTTCGCGAGAACGGCGCCGACCTCGACGGTCTCGTCCTCAGCGACCAGGATCTCCTCGATCACGCCGCTGACGGGAGAGGGGATTTCGGTGTCGACCTTGTCGGTCGAGATCTCGAGCAGCCCTTCGTCGGCCTGGATCGTGTCACCGACCTTCTTGAGCCAACGGGTGACCGTTCCCTCGGTGACGCTCTCTCCGAGCGCGGGGAGGACCACGGATGTGCTCATGACTGTGTCTCCTTCAGAAGTTCGATGTCCGACAACTAGCTTAGTGACCCTCACGGGGCCGAAGCGGTGACGTGTCGGACGGGGGAGGAATGGTGGGTTTTCAGAGGGCGTGCAGAGGCTTGCCCGCGAGGGCGAGGAACGCCTCGCCGAGTGCCTCGCTCTGCGTCGGGTGCGCGTGCACGTACGGCGCGATGTCTTCCGGGTGCGCTTCCCAGGCGACGGCCAGCTGGCCCTCGCTGATGAGCTCGCCGACGCGATCGCCGACCAGATGGACGCCGATCACGGGCCCGTCGACCAGGCGGACGATCTTGACGATGCCGCCCGTGCCGATGATCTCGCTACGGCCGTTGCCGGCCAGGTTGTACTCAGAGACGGCGACCGCGTCACCGTGGGCGGCACGCGCGGCTGCCTCGGTGATGCCGACGGAGGCCACCTCGGGGTGCGAGTACGTGACCCGCGGGATGGTGTGCTCCGCGACCATGACGGGGCCGAGGCCCGCGATCTCCTCGGCCACGAAGATCCCCTGCTGAAAGCCACGGTGGGCCAGTTGCAAGCCGGGGACGATGTCGCCCGCCGCCCAGACGTGCGGGACCGATGTCCGCAGGCGCTCGTCCACGCTCACGAAGCCGCGCTCTAGAGCCACCCCCGCCTCATCGAATCCCATCCCGGCCGTCGACGGACCGCGTCCGACGGCCACGAGGAGGTAGTCCGCGCTCAGCTCGCTGCCGTCGGCCAGGACGATCGTGACCCCGGCATCCGTCTGCGAGACGGAGGCGAAGCGGGAACCGAGTCGAGAGACGATGCCGCGCTTGCGGAAGGCACGCTCCAGGGCTTTGCTCGAGGAGATGTCCTCCGCGGGCAGGAGGTGGTCGAGCGCCTCGACGATCGTGACCTCCGCACCCATCGATCGCCACGCGCTCGCGAACTCGACGCCGATGACCCCGCCGCCGAGGACGATGACCGACGCCGGCACCTCTGCGAGCGCGAGCGCCTCTTCGCTGGAGAGGACCCGGCCGCCGATCTCGATGCCGGGGAGGGTTCGCGTGTGCGAGCCGGTGGCGAGAAGGACGTCGGCACCGCGATAGGTGTCCTCGCCGACCGCGACGGCGGGACCGTCGTCGTCGACGACCAACCGTCCCTCTCCGGTGACCACCGTGATCCCGCGTGCCTTGATGAGGCCGGTGAGTCCCGCGAACTTCTTGGCGACGATGCCCTCGCGGAAAGCGGTGACCCCCGCCACGTCGATGCCCTCGAACGTCGCCGCCACGCCGACGCTCGACGCGTCACGGACGGCATCGGCGATCTCTGCCGCATGCAGGATCGCCTTGGTCGGGATGCAGCCGCGATGAAGGCACGTGCCGCCGAGCTTGTCCTTCTCGACGAGGGTGACCGAGCGACCGAGCTCGGCCGCGCGGATCGCCGCTGCGTATCCGGCCGACCCGCCGCCCAGGACGACGAGATCGGAGTGGTGTGCGGTCATCGTGCGTCTCCTTCGACGAATGCGAGCAGGGATCGAACGGTGGCCGCGGTGGGGCCCTTGTCCGTGGCACCGGTCGCGGATTTGGTGCTCCCGCTGCCGGCGATGTCCAGGTGCACCCAGGGGATGCGAGGCGCGTCCGCGTCGTCGGAGACACGCCCGACGAACCGCTGGAGGAAGAGTCCGGCGAACAGCGAACCGCCCGTCGGGTCGCCGATCTTCGCGTTGACGAGGTCGGCGATGGGGGAGTCGAGCTCCTCTTCCATATGCGCCGGCAGCGGGAGCGGCCAGGCCAGCTCGTCCGCGGACTCCGCCGCATCCAGGTACTCGGCAACCGCTTCCTCCGAGCCCATGACGCCGGTGTGGCGAGAGCCCAGCGCCACCGAGATGGCTCCGGTGAGCGTGGCGACGTCGACGATCACGTCCGGGTGCGTGCGGCTGGCCGCGACGAGACCGTCGGCCAGGACGAGCCGTCCCTCGGCGTCGGTGTTCAGCACCTCGACAGTGGTGCCGCCCAGAATCCGCAGCACGTCTCCGGGACGCGTTGCTCGTCCCGACGGCATGTTGTCGGCGAGACACAGCCATCCCGACACGCGCACCGGCAGACGCAGCTGCGCGGCCGCACGGACCACGGCCAGAACCGTCGCCGCACCGGCCATGTCGTACTTCATGCCCACCATTCCCGCGGGCGGCTTGAGCGAGAGCCCACCGGTGTCGAAGGTGATGCCCTTGCCGACGATGGCGACGTGGCGCTCGGCATCCGCAGGGGAGTAGTCGAGTCGCACGAGACGGGGCGGTCGGTCCGACCCCTGCCCCACGCCGAGGATGCCCCCGTAGCCGTCAGCGGCGAGCTGCTCCTCATCGAGGACGACGACGTCCACGGGGAGCTCCGCCAGCGCCTCCCGAGCGGCATCCGCGACATCCTGCGGCCCCAGCCACTCGGCCGGGGTGTGGACGAGATCCTTGACGAGCGCGGCGGCAGCGCCGACGGCCTGCGCTCGAGCCAGCGCCGAGGCGGCGGGGGGACGCTCACCACGAATGACCACGTGTGACGCGCGAGCGGCAGCGGCAACCGACTTGTACCCGTCGAAGCGGTACGCGCCGAGCGCGGCGCCCTCCGCCACGGCTCGCCACCCGTCCTCATCGACTGCCGGGGCTTCGACGGCCACGGTGTCGAAGCCGGTCGTCGTTCTCAGAGCGGCGCCGACCGCTTCACGCAGCGCCGCGGTGTCGGGCGCGGGTCCGGTGCCGACGACGATCAGGGGCAGCGACGTCGCCTCCGGCGCGTAGGCGCGCACCGTTGCGCCGAGAGCGCCCGAGAAGCCCACGGCGTTCAACGCCGGGGCCAGCCCCGGCCACTGGTCGAGAGCACCCGCATCATGATCGAGGGGAGGGAGGGCGAGCACGAGGGCATCGGCCTTCGTCTCGCGCAGCGGATCGGTCGTGTACGACAGCTCGGGAAACGCCATGACCTCCATCCTAGGTTTGCGTCCTCCGGGGTCGGCGACGCTCGAGGGCGGCGAGCCGCACCCCGCGTGTTCGCTGTCAGCGGCACGCGGACCTGCGCCCGGGGAAGGCTCGTACAGTGGACTCATGCCCTTGAGCGGTCCCCTGTACGAGCGTGTGGCGTCGGCCCCACCGGTCCCTGCCGACCTTCCGCTGGTGATCGTGCTGACCGGGTTCACGGATGCCGGGGGCGCCGTCTCGCAGATGGTGGCGATGTTCCGCGACGACCTCGAGCCGGCGCCGATCGTGACGTTCTCGGCCGACGTGCTCCTGGATTACCGCGCGCGCCGCCCGACGATCACCTTCGACGCCGACCATCTCGCCGACTACCGCCCGCCGCGCCTGGAGCTCTCGCTCGCGCATGATGCGCTCGGTCAGCCCTTCGTTCTGCTGGCGGGGTACGAGCCGGACTTCGCCTGGGAAGCATTCACCGAGACGGTCGTGGGCTTGGCCGAAGGGTTGCAGGTGTCGTCGGTGACGTGGGTGCACGCCATTCCCATGCCTGTACCGCACACGCGCCCGATCGGCACGACGGTGAGCGGGACGCGCGCCGACCTGACACAGGCGCACTCGGTGTGGCAGCCTCACACGCAGGTGCCGGCGACGGTCGGTCATCTCCTGGAGCACCGCTTCGCGCAGAGCGGAGCCTCGGTCGCAGGATTCGTGCTTCTGGTGCCCCATTACCTCGCCGACACCGACTACCCGGCCGCCGCACTGGCGGGACTGGACAGCCTCTCGGTGGCCAGTGGCCTCGTCTTCAACGTCGACGATGTGCGCGAGGAGAACCGAGAGTACGTCGCGAAGGTCGACGACCAGGTTGAGGGCAACGCCGAGCTGACCTCCATGCTGCACGCTCTGGAAGAGCGTTACGACGCGTACATGGCTGGATCGAACCTCGGTCAGCCGATCATCCACCCCGGTGATCTGCCCAGCGCAGACGAGCTCGCTGCGGAACTGGAGCGCTTCCTCGCTGACCGTCGCACCGACGACCACCGCCGGGACGACGACCGCCGAGGCGACGACTGGCGCGGTGAGGACCGCCGCGGTCGACGCTGAGCGGAATGCGCAGCGTCCCCGCGATGTTATGGATGCTGTGGGGATCCTGACGGACTGTTGCGCACGGTCTGTCCGATGATGTATGCGACAATGGAAACCTGACCCGTTGTCGAACCGGGGTCGGCTCGTGACGAGGCGACTGCGGACTTGACAAGGGTCTTACTCCTGTCCGAAAACCCGGCGCGTGCGTCGGTGAAAGGCAAGACGTGACCTCAGGCACGAAGACCACCCGCTCCCGCAAGGTCGAGGAGGAGGAAGCCACGGAGTCCGCCACGGAACAGGCGACGACCACGACCGCCGCCAAGAAGGCGACGTCGAAGGCTCCGGCCAAGGCGAAGGCGGCGCCCAAGAAGGCGTCGAAGAAGACCGCGGACGACGACGAAGAGATCGACGACGACGTCGAGCTCGATGACACCGACATCGAGGACGCCGCGGACGACGAGTCCGGCGATGATGCTGCCGAGGCGTCGACCGGAGCCGCCGGCAAGAAGGGCGAGGACGACGACGAGGATGAGGACGGCACGACGAAGCCTGCATTCTCCGAGCCGCTCCCCACGGGCGCCATCGTCATTTCCTCGAGCGACGAGGACGATGTTCCCGTCTACTCGACACAGATCACCGGCGCGACCGCCGACCCCGTCAAGGACTACCTGAAGCAGATCGGTAAGGTCCCGCTGCTGAACGCGGCCGAAGAGGTCGAGCTCGCGATGCGGATCGAGGCGGGTCTGTTCGCCGAAGAGAAGCTCTCGCACATGTCGGCGTCGGAGAAGTCGAGCCAGCTCGGGCTGGACCTCCAGTGGGTCGCTCGCGACGGCCAGCGCGCCAAGAGCCACCTGCTCGGCGCCAACCTGCGCCTGGTCGTCTCCCTCGCCAAGCGCTACACGGGCCGCGGCATGCAGTTCCTGGACCTGATCCAGGAGGGCAACCTGGGCCTCATCCGCGCGGTCGAGAAGTTCGACTACACCAAGGGCTTCAAGTTCTCGACGTATGCCACCTGGTGGATCCGTCAGGCGATCACGCGCGCCATGGCCGACCAGGCTCGCACGATCCGTATCCCCGTTCACATGGTCGAGGTCATCAACAAGCTTGCGCGCGTGCAGCGTCAGATGCTGCAGGACCTCGGCCGCGAACCCACGCCCGAAGAGCTCAGTCGCGAACTCGACATGACCCCCGAAAAGGTCATCGAGGTGCAGAAGTACGGGCGCGAGCCGATCTCGCTGCACACCCCCCTGGGTGAGGACGGCGACAGCGAGTTCGGTGACCTCATCGAGGACACCGAGGCGGTCGTCCCGGCGGATGCCGTCGGGTTCACCATGCTGCAGCGTCAGCTCGAGTCGCTGCTGGACTCGCTGAGCGAGCGCGAGGCGGGTGTGATCCGCATGCGCTTCGGCCTCGGTGATGGACAGCCCAAGACGCTCGACCAGATCGGCGATACCTTCGGCGTCACGCGCGAGCGCATTCGTCAGATCGAGTCGAAGACCATGGCGAAGCTCCGACACCCCTCGCGATCGCAGTCGCTGCGGGACTACCTCGAATGAGCGGGGAGCTTCCCAACGACGGCAAGGCGCTCACCGTCACCATCGAGGGGACGACGTTCGCACGGATTCCGATCCGCACGCGCGTCGTCATGCCCGGTGACGATCTCGACGAGGTCGTCACCGCGTACGCAGCCGACCAGGTGACGGACGGCGACCTGCTGTTCATCACGGAGAAGATCGTCGCGATCACGCAGGGCCGTTCCTACACGCTCGACGAGATCCGCCCACGCCGCCTGGCGCACTTCCTGTCGAAGTACGTGACGAAGACCTCCTACGGTATCGGGCTCGGCATGCCGGAAACGATGGAGATGGCCCTTCGGGAGTGCGGCACCCCGCGGATCCTCTTCGCTGCGGCGATCAGCGCGGTGACGAAGGCGTTCGGACGCCGCGGCGACTTCTACCGCATCGCCGGCGACAAGGCGCGCGCGATCGACGGTCCGACCAACGGGACCATCCCGCCGTACGACCGCGCGGTCGTTCTGGGCCCGACGCGCCCGGCTGAGGTGGCCGCACGCGTTCAGGCGCTGCTCGGCGGGAACGTGCAGGTCGCGGTCGTCGACATCAACGACATCGGCGGGAACATTCTCGGCTCGACGCTCGACAAGGCGGGGGAGCGTCAGCTCGTCCGCATCCTTGCGGACAACCCCCTGGGCCAGGGCCGCGAGTCCACCCCCCTCGGCATCATCCGGGCGGCGTGACACCGCGCTGAAAAGTGCGAAACGCCGGCGACCTCCGTGAGAGGCGCCGGCGTTTCTCGTCGGTGATCAGAAACCCATTGCAGCGCGGTAGCGGGGAAGATGCCCGTGGCGGATCCCCGTCGCGGAGGGCTTGTTCTCGAACACGCCCGCACCCCAGTTGCCCTCGACCAAGACCGGGCCGGTCGGAGTGACGACGACGTCCCAGCCGACGTAGCGCACCTCGGGGATCACCAGCGCCACGTCGGTGATGAGCGCACGCACCTCGTCCATCATCGGCAGCCGGTAGTCGGCGATGCGGAAGCCGGTGTCCGGGTGGGTCTCGAAGAGCTCGCCCGACGTCGAGTAGCCCATCCCCATGGCGCGCCCGTCTTCGTGGAGGGCGGTGTAGAATCCGCCGAACGATGCCTGGTCGCTGACCTGACCGCGCCCGAACTTCTGCGCCATGTTGATGATCGCGACCGTTCCGTCATCCTTGACGAAGGTCGTGACGCGGGTCGTGTTGGCCGTGCCGGGAGCGATGGCTTCGAGGTCCGGATGCTGCATGATGCGCTCTTCGATCAGGACCTCGCCCTTCGCCAGCAGCTCAGCGTGGAACGCCTCCCAATCGGCGACGGCGCTCGCGTCATAGCGGCGCACCCCGAGTCCGGACTTGCTCACGGGGACCTTGGCGATGAACACGGGATGCCGCTGGGCGAAGGCCGCGAGCTGGTCAGCATTGCCGGCGACGAGCTCGAGCCACTCTCGGCCCAGGAAACGATCGAAATCGCGATTGAAGTCCACTTTGTTGTGGAAGCGATGGACCTGAGCCGGATCGTCGTAGCGGTTCGAGAGCTCCAGTGCGAGGGGACTGGTCACCCATGTGGCCCGCTCGGCGCGCGTCAGGATGGCGAAATCGAACTCCATGTAGTCGTTGAATCCGACGCGATGGCGCGCCGCCGACCAGAGCATGTCGACGAACACCAGCGGATAGCTCTTCCCGTGCACGCGCGCAGTGAAACGCGCCCTCTCACGCACCGATGCGAGATCGAGCCCGCGGGCACGCTCGAAGAGCACTTCGAAACGGTGCAGGAGAGGAAGGCCTCGAGGCGCCATGACAGAGTCCTTCCGGGGACGGACGGAAAAGGGGAACTCCGCCAGTCTACGTGTGAGGGCTCAGCGCGCGTCGGCCAGACGAGCCGTCTCGTCGTGCCACGACGTCGCGATTGCGCGCAGCTTCTCTTCATACTTGCGTCCGTGGTGCGCGCAGAACAGTAGTTCGCTGCCGTTGACTTCGGCCGCGATGTAGGCCTGGGCTCCGCACGAGTCGCAACGGTCCGTCGCGGTCAGTCGGTACTCGAGGACGTCAGGCTCAGCGGTGGTCGACATGCTCATTTCGGTTCCTCCTCGGTACATGAGATGCGGTGCGGTGTCATGACATACAACCATGCCGCGAGCTCAGCAATGCCGCGATCCGGTCACATTTCGCTGTGCGCGTACCCCGCCTCCGTCGCCATCGCCCGCGGTAGGAGGTGCTTCTGTGTGTCGCGGCGCGGGTGTCCGTGGGGCTGGATACGCTTGAGGATTGTGACCGCCGAGTATTCCGCCCACCACCTCCAGGTGCTTGAGGGCCTGGAGGCTGTCCGCAAGCGTCCCGGCATGTATATCGGCTCGACCGACTCCCGCGGGCTCATGCACTGCGTGTGGGAGATCATCGACAACTCGGTCGACGAAGCCCTCGCCGGCTACGGCTCACGAATCGACATCGTCCTGCACTCCGACGGCAGCGTCGAGGTCCGCGACCGCGCACGCGGCATCCCTGTCGACATCGAGCCGCGAACCGGGCTCAGCGGCGTGGAGGTCGTGTTCACCAAGCTGCACGCCGGCGGCAAGTTCGGCGGCGGCTCCTACGCGGCATCCGGCGGTCTGCACGGTGTGGGCGCCTCCGTCGTCAACGCATTGTCCGAGCGTCTGGACGTCGAAGTCGACCGGGGCGGCAAGACCTATGCGATGTCGTTCCGTCGCGGAGAGCCCGGCCTGTTCGCAGGCCCGGGGCCGGAGTCGCCGTTCACCCCGTTCGAGAAGGCCTCGCAGTTGCGTGTCATCGGCACGGCGCCCAAAGGCGTCACCGGGACGCGCATCCGCTACTGGGCCGACCGTCAGATCTTCACCAAGGACGCGACGTTCCATGCGGAAGAGCTGGAGCAGCGGGCGCGCCAGACGGCCTTCCTCATCCCCGGCCTCGAGATCGCGATCGTCGATCAGCGCGGCGAGGAGCCCGTCGAGACGTCTCATCGATACGACGGAGGCATCTCGGAGTTCGCGGACTTCCTCGCACCGGATGCCGCGATCACGGACACCTGGCGTCTGACCGGAGTCGGCACATTCACCGAAACCGTCCCCGTGCTGCAGGCCGGTGGAGCGATGGTGCCGACGGAGGTCGAACGCGAGTGCGAGGTCGACATCGCGCTGCGTTGGGGGACAGGCTACGAAACAGTCACGCGCTCGTTCGTGAACATCATCTCGACGCCGAAGGGCGGAACCCATCAGACCGGCTTCGAGCAGGGGCTGATGAAGGTCGTCCGCGGCCAGGTCGAGCAGAACGCGCGACGCCTCAAGGTCGGCGCGGGGGAGAAGCTCGAGAAGGACGACATCACTGCCGGCCTGACGGCTGTTCTCACTGTTCGACTGCCCGAACCGCAGTTCGAGGGCCAGACGAAGGAGATCCTGGGCACGCCCGCGGTTCGCGCCATCGTCGCGAATGTGGTCGCCAAGGAGCTCGCCGAGCGATTCTCGTCGAGCAAGCGCGACGACAAGGCGCAGACCGCGCTGCTGCTCGACAAGGTCGTGTCCGAGATGAAGGCGCGCATCTCGGCTCGCACGCACAAGGAGACCCAGCGTCGTAAGAACGCCCTCGAGTCGTCGTCGTTGCCGGCGAAGCTCGCCGACTGTCGAACCTCGGATGTCGAGCAGTCGGAGTTGTTCATCGTCGAGGGTGACTCGGCCCTCGGCACGGCGAAGCTCGCGCGCAACAGCGAGTATCAGGCGCTGCTGCCCATTCGCGGCAAGATCCTCAATGTCCAGAAAGCGTCGATCAGCGACATGCTCTCGAACGCGGAATGCGCGGCGATCATTCAGACGATTGGGGCCGGCTCCGGTCGAAGCTTCGACCTCGATGCGGCGCGCTACGGCAAGATCATCCTGATGAGCGACGCCGACGTTGACGGCGCGCACATCCGCACGCTTCTGCTGACGCTGTTCTTCCGCTACATGCGCCCTCTCATCGAAGCCGGCCGCGTATACGCTGCCGTGCCGCCGCTGCACCGCGTCATCGTGGTCAATCCGGGCTCGAAGCCGAACGAGACGATCTACACGTACTCGGAGCAGGAGCTGCACACTCTCCTCACGAAGGTGCAGAAGTCGGGACGGCGCTGGCAGGAGCCGGTGCAGCGCTACAAGGGACTCGGCGAGATGGATGCCGATCAGCTGGCCGAGACGACGATGGACCGTGCGGGGCGACTGCTGCGGCGCGTACGCGTTCAGGATGCCGAGGCGGTCTCGGGAGTGTTCGAGCTGCTCATGGGGAGCGATGTGGCACCGCGACGCGACTTCATCGTCACCTCCAGCGACCGACTCAACCGTGAGGCCATCGACGCCTGACCGCCGGCGTCATCGGGGCCCGCTCTCGCGGAGCCCAGAAAAGACGCGGGGCCCGAGGCCGATCTGGGGGGATTCGGTCTCGGGCCATCGCCGCGGCTACGGGGGACATCCGGATGACGTCGAGCCCCGAACGGTCTCTTCGTCCCCGAAATCACGGACGTCTCGCGCCGTGCCCTGTGAAGAACCGACTGGGGATCAGTTCTTCGGCTAGCAAAAGGTTAGGCGCGCATAGGCGCCGCCAACGTGAACCATCGGCGGATTCGACTGCGACTTTCGTCTACTTTGACGCTGCGCGCTGAAATGTCGTGCTGATCAGCCCGAGAGCGGGAGTGAGGCGCTGACGACCCAGCCCTGGGACTTTCGTTCCGATTCGAAAGTGCCACCGAAAAGTCGGAAGCGCTCACGAAGACGCATGATGCCGTAACCCGACGTGCGGGCAGGCGGCGAGTCGTCGGCAAAGGTGAGGTGCACCCAACCACGCTCGACCCGAAGGACGATGGAGACGGTGTGGGCGCCGGTGGCGTGCTTGAGCACGTTCGTTGCACTCTCGCGGATCACGCGGGTGAGAGCAACGAGGGATGCACTCGGCAGCCGCAGGTCAGAGGGGACATCCGCGGTCACCGCAATGCCCGCCTGTCCGAGTTCTTTCGTGACGGCGGCGATGGTGCCCGTGATCCCGTCCGGCGAAGACACGCGTTCGGGGGAGAGGTTCTCTTCACCTCGAACCATCCCGAGCACGCGACGGATGTCGGTGAGCGCCTGAACCGCCGCTTCGCGGATCGCCGTCTGCGACTGCGACCGCGTCTGCATGTCTTCGGTGCGGTCCAAGACCGCGGCGTGCAGAGCGACGATGGTGATCTCGTGCGCGACGATGTCGTGCAGTTCGTCGGCGATGAGGTCTCGTTCGTGTTTGAGCTGCTCCGCGACCTCTCGCTCGCTCACTTCGAGTTGCAATGCCAAAGATTGTGCCCTCTCGAACTGCCGCCGAATCGCCAGCCCGATCAGGAGACTCACGAGGCTGAGAAGTGCTATGACTAATCCGCCTAGAGGTTGGAAGCCGGACTCGGGTCTGCCGAGAACCGCTAGTAGCCATCCACCGAGCGAAACCGCGTAAAGCAACGTCAGCGCTGCGCTGCAGGTGTAGCTGACAAGTCCCAGGATCGCCGCACCGGCAATCAGGCTGTCCGCAACCCCCGCCGCACCGGCCACGGCTGCCGCAGCGATAAGAACTATGGTAGCCACCGGAGGACGCCACACGAAGATCCCGACGGCCAGCGTGATGCTGGTGGTCACGATCGCCGAGGTTATGCTGCTCGCGCCGCCCACGGTCGCTCGAAAAAGGGAGTCGATCACGATCGCCGTAACGACGAGAATGATGACAAGTCGCCGAACCACAGGGCTCAGCGATTGATACGCCCAGAAGGGCGTCCGCACGTAGCGGAGGACGTTGTCTCGGACGGAGGTCACCTCGCGATTATCTCGCGAACCCACCATCACTTACTTCCAGATGCCCAGCTGCTGACCGATCCAGTACCACATGTGTTTCACCTCCTGCAATCTCTCGAATCGATTCTTCAAACAGAGGTCATCGCGCACGACCGACGTATGGCTACATCAATAGCGACTTTTGTCGACATCGCACGGAAGAGGGGACAACGCGCGGTTCGTAAGATGGTGCTGTGACCCAACCGATTCGCGTGATCATCGTCGACGACGAGTCGCTGGTGCGCGCTGCACTGCGCGTCTTCCTGGACTCTTCGGACGGGTTCGATCTCGTCGGAGAGGCCGACAACGGCATCGACGCCATCGCGCTGGTGCGCAGCACGCACCCCGACGTCGTGCTCATGGACGTGCAGATGCCCAAGATGGATGGCATCGAGGCGACCCAGCGCCTCACCCGGGAGTTTCCCGGGATCAAGATCGTCGCGCTGACCACGTTCTCCTCGGAGCGCGTCATCGTCCCGATGCTCAGTGCCGGCGCTGCGGGCTTCCTGGTGAAGGACACGTCGCCCGACCGCATCCTCGACGCCGCGCGCCTGGCTCACGAGGGCGGCTACGTGCTGTCGCCACGCGTCGCGAAAGAACTCGTCAGCTCGGTGCAGCAGAACGAACCTCCCGCGCCGCGCCAGCTGGGCCGGGAGGAGGAGCTCACCGAACGGGAGCTCGAAGTGGTCACCCTTCTTGCCCAGGGAATGTCGAACGCCGAGATCGCCGCCGCCATGTTCGTGTCCGAGGCGACCGTCAAGTCACACCTCGGCCGCATCACGGCGAAGTGGGGTGTGCGCGATCGCATCCAAGTGCTGATCCGTGCGACCCAGTACGGTCTCGTGTCCCTGGGCTGACGCTCGTCAGGCGATCGCCGCGCCCACGGCAGCGACGACGGCATCCAGCGGGTGACCGGACGCATCCCGCTTCGCGCCCGCGTCCGGCAGCGTGCGCACAGCACCGTCTGCAGCAAGCCCACGGGGCTCTGTACCGACCCAGGCGAGGGTGAGGACGTCCTCGCCCTTCAGGAAGCGCTGGGCGCGCACACCGCCGGTGGCGCGGCCCTTCGGCGGGAACTCCTCGAACAGCGACACCTTCGCGCTGCCCGCGTCGGTTCCGGCGATCGCCTGGGATGAACCGGCGATCGTGACGACCACGGCATCGGCCGGTTCGGTCACCACATTGAAGGCCACGACGGAGGCTCCCGCGCTCAGGCGGACTCCGGCCATGCCCCCCGCCGCGCGGCCCTGCGGTCGCACGCTCGCAGCATCGAAGCGCAGGAGCTGAGCGTCGGAGGCCACGAAGACGAGTTCAGCGCCGTCGGGGGCCACGGCAGCGCCCACCACGAGGTCTCCGTCCTTCAGCGCGATGATCTCGGCCTCGTGCTTTCCGGGCGCGAGCTCCGAGGTCGCAACGCGTTTGACGACTCCCTGTGCGGTGCCCAGCGCGATGACGACGTCACCCAACGGCACGACGGCCACGACGTGCTCACCCGATCCCAGACCGAGGTACGGGTCGGCGCGGGTGCCCGCTGCGAGCTGCACGGCATTGGCCGGCACCGACGGCAGATCGACGGGCGAGAAGCGCACCAGCCGGCCGCGCGTTGTCACTGCACCGAGCTCGCCCCTCGTCGTCGTGTCGACAGCGGACAGGATGCCGTCGTGCTTCGCCCGCCGCGTCGGAGCGACGATCTCGCCGGACTCGCCGAGTTCGGCGCGCACCATCCGCCCGGTCGCGGACAGGAGCACGCGGCAGGGGGAGTCGGCGATCTGCAGGTCTGCCGCTGCGGCGCTGCGTGAGCGCGCTGCGACGGGTCCGCCGTTGAGCAAAAGGGTGCGGCGGGGTGTGCCGAAGGTCTCGGCCGCGGCATCCAGCTCTCGGGCGACGTGCTGCCGGAGGAGCACATCGCTGGCCAGCAGAGCCTGGAGGTCGGCGATCTCCTTCTTGAGCGTGTCCTGCTCGGACTCCAGCTCGATGCGGGAGAAACGCGTGAGACGCCGCAGGCGCAACTCCAGGATGTACTCGGCCTGCACCTGCGACAGCTCGAAGACGCTCATGAGCTTCGCTCGCGCCTGCTCGGTGTCGTCGGAGGCGCGGATGACCTGGATGACCTCGTCGATGTCGAGGATCGCGATGAGAAGACCCTCGACGAGGTGGAGGCGTTCCTGCTTGCGCGCGAGGCGGTAGCGGCTGCGGCGCGTCACGACCTGGATACGGTGATCGAGGTACACCCGCAGCAGCGGCTTGAGACCGAGGGTCTGCGGTTGCCCGTCCACGAGGGCGACGTTGTTGATGCCGAACGAGTCCTCGAGCGGCGTGAGCCGGTAGAGCTGCTCGAGGACGGCTGCGGGATCGAAGCCGGTCTTGATGCCGATGACGAGGCGCAGGCCGTGGTTGCGGTCGGTGAGGTCGTTGACGTCGGCGATGCCCGTGAGCTTCTTGGCGTTGACCGCGTCTTTGATCTTCTCGATGACGCGCTCGGCGCCCACCATGTACGGCAGCTCCGTCACGACGATGCCGGTGCGGCGGGGGCCGAGCGACTCGATCGATGTCTTGGCACGCGTGCGGAAGGTTCCACGTCCGGTCTCGTAGGCCTCGGTGATGCCGTCGAGTCCGACGATGATGCCGCCGCCGGGGAGGTCCGGTCCGGGGACGAACTCCATCAGCTCAGCCGTCGTGGCGTCGGGGTTCTCGAGCAGATGGATCGCGGCGGCGACGACCTCGTTGAGGTTGTGCGGAGCCATGTTGGTCGCCATGCCCACCGCGATGCCGGAGGCGCCGTTGACGAGCAGGTTGGGGAATGCGGCGGGGAGGACCGCCGGCTGCTGGAACTGCCCGTCGTAGTTCGGGACGAAGTCCACGACGTCCTCGTCGAGGTTCTCCGTGAGGGCGAGGGCGGCGGGAGCGAGGCGCGCCTCCGTGTAACGAGCCGCCGCGGGCCCGTCGTCGAGCGAGCCGAAGTTGCCGTGGCCGTCGACCAGGGGCACCCGCAGCGCGAACGGCTGGGCCAGGCGCACGAGGGCGTCGTAGATCGCCGAGTCGCCGTGCGGGTGCAGCTTTCCCATGACCTCGCCGACGACGCGGGCGCTCTTGACGTGCCCGCGGTCGGGCCGCAGCCCCATGTCCGCCATCTGGAACAGAATGCGCCGCTGCACCGGCTTGAGACCGTCGCGGGCATCGGGGAGAGCGCGCGAGTAGATGACCGAGTACGCGTACTCCAGGAACGAGTCCTGCATCTCGGCGGAGACATCGACATCCTCGATGCGGCCGTGGTCTTCAGGAATGGACGCGGTGCGCGAAGCTGCCATGGATCTGCGGTTCCCTCGGTGCTCGGGTGGGCCGGGAAGTGGGGCCGCGCGCCATGTGCGAGACTGGCCCCGATGTCGTTCAGCCTACCCGCGGACCCGCCCACAGCCCGGAGCCTCACCGCCATCGTGCCGCAATTGCTTGCGTCGCTGACGGGCGACGGTGACTGGTTCGCGCCGGCCCGATCGGCGATCCTGATCCTCGTCGACGGTCTCGGTCGCGGGAACCTCACTGCCCGGGCCGGACACGCCCGGTTTCTGACGGGCGCGATGACGAAGAAGGATGCCGCGCGCAGCACTTTTCCCTCGACGACGGCCACGGCCCTCACCGGGCTTCTCACGGCGACCGACGCCGGCGCCCACGGAATCGTCGGATACCGTGCCCGTATCCCGGGGACCGATATCGCGCCCAACCAGCTCAAGGGGTGGGAGAGCGACGGACTCGACCCGATGACCTGGCAGCGCTCGGCGCCCCTGCTCGAACGGGAAGCCCACGCCGGACGTCCCACCTTCGTGGTGACCAAGGGGCTGTATCGCGACAGCGGCTTCACGCAGGCGATCCAGCGCGGGGCGGAGTTCGTCGCCGCCGCGACGCCGTCCGAGCGTCTCGCCGCTGCCGCGGCGCGCGCGGCCGCGCACCCCGGCGCACTGGTCTACGTGTACATCCCGGAGCTCGATACCCTCGGACACGCCTACGGGTGGGAGTCCGCGCAGTGGCTGCAAGGACTGGAGGAGCTCGACGCGGACCTTCGCCGGTTCGACGCTCAGCTCGCCCCGGGTGTCGGCGCCCTCGTCACGGCTGACCACGGCATGGTCGACGTGCCGGCTCATCGGCAGGTGCTGCTGCGGGACGGCGATCCGCTGCTCCAGGGTGTGCGGCTGGTGGCGGGGGAGCCTCGAATGCTGCAGCTCTACACGGAGGACCGCGAGTCTCGCGCCGTCGCGGAGCGCTGGAGTGAGGCCGAGCAGTCGCGCTCGTGGGTGATGACGCGCGACGAAGCGATCGATGCCGGCCTGTACGGCGCCGCGGTGCACCCCGACGTCCGCCCCCGCATCGGCGACGTGCTCGTCGCGGCCCGCAGCGCGGTGGCCTACTACGACGACCGCCTGGCCGACAAGAAGCCACAGCGGATGATCGGCCAGCACGGATCGTTGACCGATCAGGAACGCATCGTCCCGCTCATCAGACTCGGCGCGCTCGCGAAGGGCTGAGCATCCGTCCCGCGCCGACCTCGACGCGACTCACCCGTCTTCGGTGCGCGCTCCGAAGACGATCTCGTCCCACGACGGCATCGAGGTGCGCCCCTTGCGGCGAGACGAATCGCTGATGACGGTGTCTTCCATCGCGGATGCCGAGTCCTCGGCATCCGTCGCCGATTCGTCGTAGCCGGGCTCGAGTGCGTCGAACAGGGCCACGGGGGAGTGCGGACGCTCCGTGGCCGACTCCTCCGCGGGCATGGGCTCACGCTGGCCGCGACGGCGGCGCAGCGCCTCGAGGAGGTCTGCTGTCTCGGCCGATGTGACCGCGTGGTCGGGAGCGCGCTTGATCGCGGCATCCTGAACCGCGGGCGCGACGGGCACGCGCACGTCCGGCCGCGTGATGTCCGCTTCGGGAGCGAGGGAATCGGCGTCCAGACGCCGCGGGACGAACGCACCGGAGTCGAACCGCGACGCATCCTTCAGCGGCGACGCATCGAGCGCGCGCAGGCGGGGGATCAGTCCTTCGGGGAGCGACCCCTGACGAGAGAGCTGGGTCGCATCGGCGTTGAGCGGAGCGAGACTGCTGCGGCGCGGGTCGAAGCCCCACCGTGCGTCGTGGTCGACCTCGTTCGCCGTGAACTCGAGCTTGACGACCCAGCCGTCCTCGTCCTTCCAGCTGGTCCACCGTTCACCGCTCGCGCCCGCTTCGGCGAGCTTGGCCCGCACCGCGACACCGAACGTCGGCTGCGCCGCGGCATCGAGCTCTCCCGCGATCAGCACCGGGACGGCCAACGCCTGGCCCACGATGTGCTCACGCTCGGCGAGAACGGGACGCTCGAAGCGCTGCACGTCCTCCAGACGAGCGCCGAGCAGCTCCGCGACCTCCTGCGCCGACATACCGGAACGGATATGCGCCTGGATGTCGCGAGGGCTCGGTCGCGCTGCACGCGGCTCGTTGTCGCGCTGTGCGCGGCGCAGCTGGCTGCGCAGCGTCTCGTCGATCGGCAGCGCGTACCGTTCGCCGGACTCCGTGGCGAGAACGAGGACACCTTCCTCGGTTCCGATCACCTTGAGCTGTTCCATGCGAAACACCCTCCCGTTCCCTGTTCGGGCACGATTCGATTGCCGGGGCCATGCTGTCACAGCACTTCGCCGCACTCGGGAATATCGCGGGCGCGCCGCGAGTTCCATGCGACGCACCCGCCGGAAGCGGGCACGCACACGACGATCATTTGCGAAATCCGAACCCGTCGTGCAAACTATCGCCGCCCCACGTCGGTCCCCCCGGCCGCGAGTCGGCACTTTGGCAACACACCTGGAAGTTGAGAGCATGGCGACCGATTACGACGCCCCCCGTAAGACCGACGACGACAGCGAGTCGATCGAGGCTCTGAAGGAGCGCGTTCCCGACAAGATGTCCGGGGCCGTCGACGTCGAGGATGCCGACAACCCCTCCGGCTTCGAGCTGCCCGGCGCCGACCTCTCCGACCTGGAGCTGGACGTGGTCGTCCTGCCGCCGCAGGAAGACGAATTCACCTGCGTCGAGTGCTTCCTCGTGAAGCACCGCACCCAGATCGACCACGAGATCGCGGGCGGCGCCGTCTGCATCGAGTGCGCCTGAGAACCCTCGGCCCCGCAGAGCCGATCCCGCTGTCGAGCTGATCTCAGCGCGACTGCGCACGCGTGATCGCGGCGACCACCCGGTCAGGCGTGCGCGTCGCGAACACCCACTCCGTGACGGGGTCGCCGGGATCGAGGACGGGAACGCGAACCACGGGGTCGATCCCGCCGCAGAACATGTGCCATGCCTTCGCGGACAGCTGAGGACCACGCGCAGCACGCGCCTCGTCTGCCCACAACGGCTCGGCGGTGCCCAGCTGATCGACCGGGATATGCGCGCGACCGACTCGCAGCTCGCCGCCTCGCACCTCCACGACCGGAGACGCGAAGACGAGCAGGCAGATCAGGACCGCACCCACGGCGATTCCCGCGGCGAGGGCGATGGTCGGATCCAGCGGGACGAACACCAGTGCGACCATCGGCGCCACCACCGCCGAGCTGAGCAGCGTCCACAGCGACGGACTGAGCCGTTCGCGGTAGCGGACGTCGGAAACGGGAGCGGCTGGAGCGGCGATGTGCATTACCCTCGTGGAGTGATCGAATCCGTGGACGTTCCCATTATCGCGCCGCAGGTTCCCGTCTACGCACATCCCGGCGACGCCGGCGCAGATCTGGTCTCCTCCGAGAGCGTGAGACTCGAACCGGGCGCCCGCGCACTGGTGGGCACGGGCGTGCGCATCGCCCTGCCGGACGGATACGCCGCTTTCGTCGTGCCCCGCAGCGGTCTGGCCGCGAAGCACGGCATCACCATCGTCAACGCGCCCGGAACGATCGACGCGGGGTACCGCGGTGAGATCAAGGTCGCGCTCCTGAACACCGATACGCGCGAGGCGTACGACATCGCCGTGGGCGACCGCATCGCACAGCTCATCGTCATGCCCGTCCCGCGCGTCCGCTTCCTCCCCGTCGACGACTTGCCCGACACCGCACGCGGCGAGGGCGGGTTCGGCTCGACGGGCTATCAGACAGGAGTCACCGCATGAGCGATGAACTGCAGCCCACCGGCACAGGCGACCGCGCGTCGACGGGGCCCTTCGACGAGGCGGAGGCGAACCCCGTTCGCCCCTACATCGATCTCGGTGGCATCAAGGTGCTCCCGCGCGAGGGACTGAACCTTCGCCTCGAAGTCGAGGAGCAGACCAAGCGCATCGTCGCGGTCGGGCTCGACTACGCCGATTCGACCCTGCAGGTGCAGCCGTTCGCCGCCTCGCGCTCCAGCGGACTGTGGGAAGAGACCCGCGACCAGATCCGCCAGCAGATCCGCCAGCAAGGCGGGCGCGTGGAGGAGCGCCACGGCCCGCTCGGCGCCGAACTGCTCGCGGAGGTTCCCGTGGTGAGCGGGCCCGACGCGGTGGCCGGCAAGCGCCTGGCACGGTTCGTCGGCGTAGACGGACCCCGCTGGTTCCTGCGCGGTGTGATCGGGGGAGCGGCCACGACCGACGTCGAGGCGGCTGCGCGTGTGGAGGATCTCTTCCGCTCGATCGTCGTGGTGCGCGGCGGTAGCCCCATGCCGCCGCGCGATCTCATCCCGCTGAAGATGCCCGCCGCCCCCGGCACCGCATGAGCTCGCCCGCGCAGGAGCCCGAGGACGCGGCATCCGATCCGCTCACGCCGCCACCGCCGTCGGCGTCGGATCTTCTCGGAAGCGCACTGGGCAATGCGGCGCGACGGGCCGGCCTCGATCCGTCCCGACAGTCGCACACGGGACACGTCGTCTGGGCCGCCATGGGCGGCTGGCGAGGCGTGCTGGAGAGCGTGCTGCCCGGACTCGCGTTCGTCATCCTGTTCACGACCACGGCTGACCTCACGCTCTCGCTCGCGATCTCCGTGGGCGCAGCGGCGATCTTCACGATCGTCCGCCTCATCCAGCGCTCGCCCGTCAGTGCCGCACTGGGAGGACTCATCGCCACCGGTGCCGCCGCCGCCCTCGCACTGTGGACCGGCCGAGGACAGGACAACTTCGTCCCGGGCCTCATCACCAACGCTGTCTACGGGACTGCGTTTCTGATCTCGGCTCTCGTCGGGTGGTCCTTGATCGGACTGGCCGTCGGCTTCCTCATGAACGAGAGCACACGCTGGCGCAGCGATCCGCGCAAGCGCCGGGTGTTCTTCTGGCTGGCGATCGCCTGGGCCGCACTGTTCTACCTGCGCCTCGCGGTGCAGCTTCCCTTCTACTTCGCTGGCGATGTCACCACGCTCGGCACCCTGAAGCTCGTGATGGGACTGCCGTTGTTCGCCCCGCTCGTCGCCGTCACCTGGCTGGCCGTGCGGGCGGTCTATCCGCGCCACCACGACGCCAGCGCGGCATCCGAGGCGTGATAGATTTATCTTGACATCAAGATAAATTCCTTCGCCCGTGATGCGCCAGAGGCGCCATCCGCGGGTAAGGACAACCTCACTAGCCCGCCGCCGCGGCGGCGGGGATGATGGAGAATCAGGCGACGGCCGTCCATGCCCGACCCTGACCCCGCCGACCGACTGAGCCCGCGGCCTCAGGAACTCCCAACGAAGGAGAGCAGACGTGTCCACTGTTGACAGCTTCGGAGCCAAGAGCACCCTCACGGTCGGTGGCACCGACTACGAGATCTACCGGATCGACACCGTCGCCGGGTACGAGAAGCTCCCGTTCAGCCTGAAGGTGCTGCTCGAGAACCTCCTTCGCACCGAGGACGGCGCCAACGTCACGAAGTCGCAGATCGAGGCCCTCGGCAACTGGGATGCCGATGCGGAGCCCGATACCGAAATCCAGTTCACCCCGGCGCGCGTCGTGATGCAGGACTTCACCGGCGTGCCCTGCATCGTCGATCTCGCCACCATGCGCGAGGCCGTCACGGCCCTCGGTGGCGACGCGGCGAAGATCAACCCGCTGTCGCCGGCGGAGATGGTCATCGACCACTCCGTCATCGCCGACCTGTTCGGCACCGAGAACGCGCTCGAGCGCAACGTCGAGATCGAGTACGAGCGCAACGGCGAGCGTTACCAGTTCCTGCGCTGGGGCCAGACCGCGTTCGACGACTTCAAGGTCGTCCCGCCGGGAACCGGCATCGTCCACCAGGTGAACATCGAGCACCTCGCGAAGGTCATCTACGACCGCACGGGCCGCGACGGCGTGCTGCGCGCCTACCCCGACACCTGTGTGGGCACCGACTCGCACACCACCATGGTCAACGGCCTCGGCGTGCTCGGCTGGGGCGTGGGTGGCATCGAGGCCGAGGCCGCCATGCTCGGTCAGCCCGTCTCGATGCTCATTCCCCGCGTCGTGGGCTTCAAGCTCACGGGCGAGATTCCCGCGGGCGTCACCGCCACCGACGTGGTCCTCACGATCACCGACATGCTGCGCAAGCACGGCGTGGTCGGCAAGTTCGTGGAGTTCTACGGCGCGGGCGTCGCTTCGGTACCGCTGGCCAACCGCGCCACCATCGGAAACATGAGCCCGGAGTTCGGCTCGACCGCGGCGATCTTCCCCATCGACGACGTCACGCTGGAATACCTGCGCCTCACGGGACGCGACGAGCAGGCGGTGGCCCTGGTCGAGGCGTACGCCAAGGAGCAGAAGCTCTGGCACGACGCTGACAGCGAGCCGGTCTTCAGCGAGTACATGGAGCTCGACCTCTCGACGGTCGTGCCGTCGATCGCCGGCCCGAAGCGTCCCCAGGACCGCATCCTCCTCAGCGAGGCGAAGACGCAGTTCGAGAAGGACATCGTCAACTACACCACCCCGTCGGTGTCCAACTCGATCGTCGACCTCGACTCGATCCACTCGTTCCCGGCATCCGACCCGGGCTCCACCCCGGGCGAGGAGGAGCCCGCGACGCGCGACGTACGCATCTCCAGCGGGGCGCCGGCCGCGGCATCCAACCCCGTGCCGGTCACGTCACCGGCAGGTGAGTCCTACCTGCTCGACAACGGCGCCGTGACGCTCGCCGCGATCACCTCCTGCACCAACACGTCGAACCCGTCGGTGATGATCGCCGCCGGCCTTCTCGCCCGCAAGGCGCGCAACAAGGGCCTCAAGCAGAAGCCGTGGGTGAAGACGACGCTCGGCCCCGGTTCCAAGGTCGTCACCGATTACTACGAGAAGTCGGGGCTCGACAAGGACCTCGAAGGCCTCGGCTTCTACACGGTCGGCTACGGCTGCACCATTTGCATCGGCAACTCCGGACCTCTCATCGAGGAGGTCTCGGCGGCGATCAACGAGAACGACCTGGCCGTCACGGCCGTGCTGTCGGGCAACCGCAACTTCGAGGGCCGCATCAGCCCCGACGTGAAGATGAACTACCTCGCCTCGCCGCCCCTCGTCGTCGCCTATGCCCTCGCCGGCTCGATGCACTTCGACTTCGAGACCGACCCGCTCGGGAAGGACTCGGAGGGCAACGACGTGTTCCTCAAGGACATCTGGCCCTCGCCGGACGAGGTCCAGGAGGTCATCGACTCGTCGATCTCGCGCGACCAGTTCATCAAGCAGTACGCCACCGTGTTCGACGGTGACGAGCGCTGGACGAGCCTGCCCACCCCCGAGGGCCCCATCTTCGAGTGGGATGCCGATTCGACGTACGTGCGCAAGGCGCCGTACTTCGAGGGCATGTCCATGGACCTGACCCCGGTCACGGACATCCACGGCGCTCGGGTGATGGCGACCCTCGGCGACTCGGTCACCACCGACCACATCTCGCCCGCGGGGAACATCAAGGCCGGCACGCCCGCCGCGCAGTACCTCACCGAGCACGGTGTCGCACAGAAGGACTTCAACTCCTACGGCTCGCGTCGTGGCAACCACGAGGTCATGATCCGCGGCACGTTCGCCAACATCCGCCTCAAGAACGAGCTGGTCGCCGCGGTCAACGACGGTCAGATCGTCGAAGGCGGCTTCACCCGTGACTTCACGCAGGAGGGCGGCCCGCAGTCGTACATCTTCGACGCGTGCGAGAACTACCGCGCCGAAGGCACCCCGCTCGTCGTCTTCGGTGGCAAGGAGTACGGCTCGGGCTCATCGCGCGACTGGGCCGCGAAGGGCACGTCGCTGCTGGGCGTCAAGGCGGTCATCACCGAGAGCTTCGAGCGCATCCACCGCTCCAACCTCATCGGCATGGGCGTCGTGCCGCTGCAGTTCCCCGAGGGCCAGAGCTGGAAGTCGCTGGGCCTGGACGGCACCGAGATCGTCTCGATCGAGGGCCTCGAGAAGCTCAACGAGGGCGTCACCCCGAAGACCGTGAAGGTCACGGCGGCCCCCAGCGAGTTCTCGCCGGAAGGCAAGGAGACGATCGTCTTCGACGCCAAGGTGCGCATCGACACCCCCGGTGAGGCGGACTACTACCGCAACGGCGGCATCCTCCAGTACGTGCTGCGTTCGCTGGTCTGAGCGCCGGTTATAACGCCCCGGCATCGGTCCCTGCAAGGGGACGCCGATGCCGGGGCGTCGGCGTTTGGGCGACGTAGACTCGGAGGATGAGTCTGCTCGCTTCGATCACCGGTCCGCGCGACCTGGACTCCCTGTCCACCGAGCAGCTCGAGCAGCTCGCGCACGAGATCCGTGACTTCCTCGTCGAGAACGTGGCGCGCACGGGCGGTCATCTCGGACCAAACCTCGGTGTCGTAGAGCTCACCATCGCGCTGCACCGGGTCTTCAACTCACCCGACGACCCCTTCGTCTTCGACACCGGCCATCAGTCGTATGTGCACAAGCTGCTCACCGGCCGCCAGGACTTCCGCGGCCTGCGCTCGCGCGGCGGACTCGCCGGCTACCCGCAACGCGCGGAGAGCGTCCACGACGTCGTCGAGTCCTCGCACGCGTCGAGTTCGCTGAGCTGGGCGGACGGCATCTCGCGCGCGCTGACCCGCACCGGCCGCAAGGATCACCACGTCGTCGCTGTCGTCGGTGACGGCGCGCTGACGGGCGGGATGACCTGGGAGGCACTGAACAACATCTCCGACGACAACGATCGCAATCTGGTGATCGTCGTCAACGACAACGGACGCTCCTACGCTCCGACGATCGGGGGGATGGCTCGCTATCTGAACCGGGTGCGCACCACCGAGGGCTATGAGAGCCTGCGCAAGAGTTCGGCATCCTTCTTCCGTCGACTCGGGCCCATGGGGCGCGCCGTCTACCGTGGTGTCCGCGGCGCCACGCATGGATTCCTCTCGCGCTTCTCCAACAACGAGGCGCTGTACTCGAACCTGGACATCAAGTACCTCGGGCCGATCGACGGACACGACCTCGTCGCGCTGCAGGAGACGTTGCAGCTGGCCAAGGACTACGGTGCCCCGGTGATCGTGCACGTCATCACCGAGAAGGGCCGCGGCTACGAGCCCGCACGCAACGACGAGGCCGATCAGTTCCACGCCGTCGGCAAGATCGACCCGGCGACGGGCGAGCCGCTGGGCTCCTCGGATGCCGTCGCCTGGACCGACGCTTTCGCCGACGCACTCGTGGCGGCGGGGGAGCGACGTGACGATGTCATCGCGATCACGGCGGCGATGCTGCGTCCGACGGGCCTGCAGCCGTTCGCGCAGCACTTCCCCGACCGCGTCTATGACGTGGGCATCGCCGAGCAGCACGCGGTGGCCTCGGCGGCGGGCCTCGCCTTCGGCGGACTGCACCCGGTGGTCGCGATCTATGCGACGTTCATGAACCGCGCCTTCGACCAGGTGCTGATGGATGTGGCCCTGCATCGCGCGGGCGTGACGTTCGTTCTCGATCGCTCCGGTGTGACCGGCCCCGACGGCCCCAGCCACCACGGTGTGTGGGATCTCGCGATGCTGCAGCTGGTGCCCGGCATCCGCATCGCCGCGCCCCGCGACGAAGCGCGGTTGCGGGAGGAGTTCGACGAGGCGATCGCCGTCGATGACGCGCCCACGGTGATCCGCTTCCCGAAGGGCGCCGTCGCGGTGGATCAGCCGGCCCTCAAACGCCTCTCCGACGGCGTCGACGTGCTGTGGCAGGACGGCGCCGAGGATGTTCTACTCGTCGGCATCGGCCCGATGACGCAGCTCGCGGTCGAGGTCGCCGAGCGCCTCCGTGCCCAGGGGATCGGAGCGACCGTCGTCGACCCGCGCTGGGTCGTGCCCGTGCAGCCCTCGATCGTGAAGCTCGCTGCCGCCCATCGCCTGGTGATCACGATCGAGGACGGCATCCGCGTCGGTGGCGTCGGAACGCGCGTGCGTCAGGTGCTGCGCGAGGCGGGCGTGGACACGGCGGTCGACGAGCTCGGCCTGCCCGACGCCTTCATCGATCACGCGAGCCGGGAGCAGATCCTCGAGGATGCCGGCCTGTCGGCCGCGAAGATCGCGCAGGACGTCGTCGCGCAGGTGCTCGGCACCCGCATTCCGATCGCCCGCCCCTCGACCGAAACGGGCGCCATCTGGACCGTGCGTGGCGGCGCCGACAACTCGGAGCACGCCGACCACGGCGATGGTCGGGGCTGAGCCGGAGTCAGGGGACGACCGCGCGCCGCTGTCGCGTGCGCACGATCACCGCCCCGCCTCGGCGATGAGTTCGAGCAGGTCGCGCACCACGCCGCGCACCAGCGGCAGCCGCGCCAATGGCAGCGTCGTCCGCAGCAGCGCCAGGCCGAGATCGAGCAGGCGCCGCGTCCGCTGCTGACCGTCGGAGCGGTCGTAGACCCAGAAGAGCGCCAGCAGGAGATGCCCGAGGAAGAGCACCGTGGGCAGCGCCTGACGGAGATCGCTCGGGACGGTTCCGGAACGTGCGCCGTCCACCGCCTCCCCGAAGAGTGCTTCCGTGATGGCGCGCGCCTCGCCGGATGCCTCGGCGAGCGGGTTGATCTCCGAGCGTGGGGAGACGGCGGCAGAGAGAAACTGCGCCGCATGCTCGTGGTACGCCGTCAGCTCGTCGAGCCCGGTGCGATAGACGATGGCGATGCGTTCGACGAGATCCTCCGTCTCGGCGAGGGCCGGTTCGGCAGCCGCACGATGGCGGCGTTGCACGTCGAGGTACAGCTCCTGGACCAGGTCGTTCTTGGTGGCGAAGTGGTAGTAGGCGTTACCCACCGACACGCCCGCCTCCTGCGCGATGAGGCGCATGGTCGTCGCTTCGTATCCGCGCTCGCGAAACGAGGCGAGCGCCACCTCGCGAAGCCGGCCACGCGTGCGTTCGCTTTTGGACGCAGGCCCTTCAGAAGTGAACATGTTCGGAAAATATCACAACGTCCGGCGTGACAGCATGGAGCAATGAGTTCCGCCAACCTCACGCGCGAAGAGACGGCGGCTCGCGCCGCCGGCGTCCGACTGCACACCGTCGAGGTCGACCTCGACCTGCGTTCAGCCCCGGATGCCGCGGTGACGACGTTTCCCACGCGGTCGACGTTCGCGTTCACGGCCGTGACCGACACCACGTGGGTCGACTTCATCGGTGAGAGCGTCATCGAGGTGATCGTCAATGACCGTGCGCAACCGGTCGAGTGGGACGGTGCGCGCATCCGCCTGCGCGGGCTGGTGGCCGATGGGGCGACGCCGAATGTGGTGCGCATTGACGCGGCGGCGCGGTACAGCACGACCGGCGAGGGTCTGCACCGCTTCCGCGACCCCGTCGATGACGCCACCTATCTGTACACCCAGTACGAGCCTGCCGACTGCCGTCGCGTCTACCCGTGCTTCGAGCAGCCGGATATGAAGGCGCGCTGGCGCTTCACCGTCGCCGCCCCGACGGGCTGGGAGGTGCTGTCCAACGGCGCTGAGGCCTCACGCGACGAGGTCGCGGGGGGAGTGCGCGTGCACTTCACGGAGACGCTGCCACTGTCGAGCTACATCACCGCCGTCGCCGCGGGTCCCTACCATCGCGTCGACGGCACGCATCGCGGCACGCAGGCCCCCATCGCTCTCGGTGTGCTCTGCCGCGCGTCGCTGGCCGCTCACTTGGACGCCGCCGAGATCCTCGACATCACCCGACGGGGCTTGTCGTTCTTCGAGAACGCGTTCGACTTCCCGTACCCCTGGGGGAAGTACGACCAGATCTTCGTCCCCGAGTACAACCTCGGGGCCATGGAGAACCCCGGATTGGTGACCTTCACCGAGGCGTACGTGTTCCGCGGTGCGTCGACGACCGCGCAGCACGAAGCCCGAGCGAACACGATCCTGCACGAGATGGCCCACATGTGGTTCGGCGATCTGGCGACGATGCGGTGGTGGGATGACCTGTGGCTGAAGGAGTCGTTCGCCGACTACATGGGCACGCATGCTGCCGCGGCCGTGGGGGGCTTCCCGGACGCGTGGGTCAGCTTCGCCACCCGGCGCAAGGGATGGGCATACACGCAGGACCAGCTGCCCACCACGCACCCGATCGTCGCCGATATCCCTGATCTGGAAGCCGCCAAGCTCAACTTCGACGGCATCACGTACGCAAAGGGCGCGTCGGTGCTCAAGCAGCTCGTCGGCTTCGTGGGGGAGGAGGCCTTCTTCCGCGGAGCGCAGCGCTACTTCGCCCGACACGCCTTCGGCAACACCACCCTCCCCGACCTCCTCACGGCTCTCGAGGAGGCATCGGGGCGTGATCTGGCGGCGTGGAGCGCGGCGTGGCTGCAGACGACCGGTGTCACCGAGCTCAGTGCCGAGCGCACGTCGGACGGCCTGGAGCTGGCCGTCTCGACGGTACGCCCCGACCGGGTGACCGTGGGGCTGTACGGCGACGCGGGCGGGCGTCTCGTGCGCCGCGGCGAGATCGCGACCGATGTCGTCGCACCGCGCACGCCGCTCGAGGGGGCCCGGCACGATGACGTCGTCCTCGTCGTCCCCAACGACGACGATCGCACCTATGCGAAGGTCCGTCTGGATGCCGCGTCCACCGCGGCCGTCGCCCGCGGTCTGTCGACGATCGACGACGCGCTCGCGCGCGCCGTGATCTGGGCGGCACTGTGGAATGCGACGCGCGACGGCATCCTGCCCGCGCGGCGCTACATCGACATCGTCGCGCGCCATGCGCCGGAGGAGACGGATGCGGCGCTGCTGACGGATGCGACGGCCCGCGCCGCGTTCACGATCGGCCATTTCGCCGCGGATGATGACCGCGCCCCGCTGGCCGCGCAGTGGCTGGACACGGCGTGGAATGCGCTGAGCCACGCGACACCGGGCTCTGACGCTCAGCTCATCTGGGCACGTACGGTCGGCACCGCGACATCGGTCTGCGGCGACCGCGCCGCCGACCTGCGGGCAGCGCTGTCCGGAGCCATCCCGCCGCCGGCGGGTCTGCCGCTGGACCCCGAGCTCCGCTGGGCGTGGCTCATCGCCCTCGCCACGAGCGGAGACGCCGACGAGGCAGACATCGCACGCGAGCTGCGCACCGATGACACCGCGTCGGGACGCGTGGCCGCGCGGACCGCGCGGACCGCTCACCCCGCGGCATCCGTCCGCGCCGCGGCGTGGCAGGCGGCATGGAGCGACGAGACGCTGACCAACGATCACCTCGATGCCACGATCGCCGGCGTGCGCGCGGGCGGACGCCGTGACCTGGTCGCCGACTTCGACGACGACTACTTCGCACGTATCCTGCCCACCTGGCAGTCACGGTCGATCGAGATCGCCCGTCGCCTGGTGATCGGCCTGTTCCCGGCATCCCCGTCGCTCGACGCCGCCGACGCCTGGTTGCGAGATCACCCGGACGCGCCGGGGGCCCTCCGTCGTCTCGTGATCGAGCAGCGCGACGGCCTCGCCCGCGATCTGCGCGTGCGGGCGGCACAGCCCTCGCGCTGAGCCTGCCCCGGCGTCGCCACCGGACGCGGACATGAAGAACGGAATCGGATGCCGCGAGGTGCGGCATCCGATTCCGTTGCGTTCGTCCGGATCCGTGACGACGGATCCGGCGGTATCAGCCGCCGATGCCGCGAATCGGCGGGTGGTGGAAGGTGTCGCCGAACGCCCGCTCCGACGCGCCCTCGCGGTCGAGGTAGGGTGAGGCGCCGCCGTCGATGAACGGCCAGCCGGCGCCCAGGATGAGGCACAGGTCGATGTCTTCGACCTCGGGCACGACACCCTCGTCGAGCATCAGCTTGATCTCGGTGGCCAAGCCGTCCTGCACGCGGCGCAGGATCGTGTCGGCGGATGCCGGGGCCGACGCAACATGCCCCTTCAGCGCCTTCTCGGCGGCCTTGGTGAAACCGGTGACCCGTCCGCCCTTGTCCTTCTCGACGACCTCCGGCAGCTCTGCGAGCTGATGGAAGTTCTCGTTCGCGTAGAAGCGGTCGGGGAACGCATGGACCATCGTGTCTTGGACGTGCGCAGCGACCTTCCAGACCACGAGATCGATCAGCTGGAACGGCCCCATCGGCAGGCCGAGCGGCGCGAACGCCTTCTCGACATCCGCGACGGGAGTGCCCTCATAGACGGCGCGGGCCGCCTCGCCCATGACCTTGGCCAGAAGACGGTTGACGACGAAGCCGGGGGCATCCGCGGTCAGCACCGCGTTCTTGCCGAGGCCCTTCGCCACCACGAAAGCGGTCGACAGCGCGGCATCCGTCGTGTCCGACGTCTTGACGATCTCGATCAGCGGCATGACCGCGACCGGGTTGAAGAAGTGGAATCCGACGAGCCGCTCGGGGTGCGCGAGCTTCGAGCCGATCTCCGCGACCGACAGCGACGAGGTGTTGGTCGCGAGAATCGCATCCTCGGCGACGATCTTCTCGATCTCACCGAAGACGGCCTGCTTGACGCCGACCTCCTCGAAGACGGCCTCGATGACGAAGTCGCAATCGGCGTACAAGCTCTTGTCGGTCGTCCCGGTCACGAGCGCGCGCAGCTTGTTCGCCGCATCGGCATCGAGGCGGCCCTTGGCCTCGAGCTTGCCGATCTCGTCGTGAATGTAGGCGACACCCTTGTCGACGCGAGCCTGATCCAGGTCGGTGATGAGCACCGGCACCTGGAGCTTGCGCACGAACAGCAGGGCGAACTGGCTCGCCATGAGTCCGGCACCGATGATGCCGACCTTCGTGACCTTCTTCGCGAGTGCCTTGTCGGGGGCGCCGACGGGTCGCTTCGCCCGCTTCTGTACGAGGTCGAAAGCGTACATGGATGCCGCGAACTGATCGCCCGTGACGAGATCGGCCAGAGCCTCGTCTTCCCGCGCGAAGCCTTCGGCCTTCGTGCCGCTCTTGGCCTTGTCGAGCAGTTCGAGCGCGGCGTAGGGGGAGCGGGGGACGGTGCCGATCTTGGATTCGAGCATGCCGCGGGCCATCTTGATGGCGATGGGCCACTTGGTGAGGCGCTCGATCTTGCCCGGCTCGTTCTTGCGCTCGACCTTGACGGCGCCCGTGAGCACCGCGTCGGCCCAGGCCAGGGAGCTCTCGAGGTAGGTCGCCGCGGGGAAGATCGCGTCGACGATCCCGTAGTCGAACGCCGGCTGCGGCTTCAGCATGCGGTTCTGCTTGAGCGGGTTGCTGATGACGACCTCGAGCGCGTTCTCGATGCCGATCAGGTTGGGCAGCAGGTACGCGCCACCCCAGCCGGGGATGATGCCCAGGAACACCTCGGGCAGCGCGATCGCGGCTGCCGAGGCATCGACCGTGCGGTACGTCGAGTTCAGCGCGATCTCCAGGCCGCCTCCGAGAGCGAGGCCGTTCACGAAGGCGAAGGAGGGCACCCCGAGATCGCCGAGCGAGCCGAGCACTTTGTGGCCGAGCTGCGCGACCAGTCGGGCGTTGTCCTTCGAGCCCACCCGAGTGATGTCGGAGAGATCGGCGCCGGCGGCGAGGATGTACTGCTTGCCCGTGATGCCGACGGCCTGGATCTCGCCGGCGGCTGCGCGGGCCTTGAGTGCCGCCAGCGTCTCTCCGAGCTGGGTGAGGGTCGCCGGCCCGAGGGTGTTGGGGCGCGTGTGGTCGCGACCGTTGTCGAGCGTGATCAGTGCGAGCACTTTGCCCGAGGGCAACGTGATGTCACGCACGCGCGAGTGGGTCACGACCTCACCGTCTGCGAGTGCGGTGAGCGGGGAGAAGTCGATCTCGTCGTAGTTCGTCATGTCCGTCGTCCTCTCAGCGCTTGCGACCGTTGTAGTGCGGGTTCTCCCAGATGACCGACCCGCCCTGGCCGAGCCCCACGCACATGGCCGTGAGGCCATAGCGGACGTCGGGGCGTTCGGCGAACTGCGCGGCGAGCTGGATCATCAGGCGCACGCCCGACGCGGCCAGCGGGTGGCCGAGGGCGATCGCCCCGCCCCACTGGTTGACGCGCGGGTCGTCGTCGGCGATGCCGAAGTGATCCAGAAGCGAGATGACCTGCACCGCGAAGGCCTCGTTGAGCTCGAACAGCCCGATGTCGGCGATGGTCAGACCCGCCTTCTTGAGCGCCTTCTCGGTGGAGGGGATCGGGCCGATGCCCATGATCTCCGGTTGCACTCCGGCGAAGGCGAACGAGACCATGCGCATCTTCGGGGTGAGACCGAGTTCCTTGACGGCGCCGCCCCCGGCGAGCAGCGACATCGTCGCCCCGTCCGTGAGCGGTGAGGACGTGCCGGCGGTGACCCGCCCGTGGGGACGGAACGGGGTCTTCAACGCGGCGAGGTCTTCCATCGTGGTCTGCGGGCGACGGCCCTCGTCCTCCGTCGCCAGGCCCCAGCTGCCCTCGGCATCCTTCACCGCGACGGGCACCAGATCGGGCTGGAACTTGCCGGCCTCGTATGCGGCCTGCGCCTTGTGCTGGCTGAGCATGCCGAAGCGGTCGGAGCGCTCCTTGGTGAGCTGCGGGAACCGGTCGAAGATTCTCTCGGCCGTCACGCCCATGTTCAGCGCACCCGGGTCGACCATCCTCTCGGCCACGAACCGCGGGTTGGGGTCGGCGTTTCCGCCGATGGGGTAGTGGCCCATGTGCTCGACACCGCCGGCGAGGGCGACGTCGTACATGCCGGCGCTGATCGAGGCGCCCATCATGGCGACGCTCGTCATGGCGCCGGCGCACATCCGGTCGATCGCGAAGCCCGGCACGGTCTGCGGAAGGCCTGCGAGGATGGCCACGGAGCGCCCGAGCGTGAGGCCTTGTTCGCCCGTCTGACTCGTCGCGGCGATCGCGACGTCGTCGACCCGGTCGGCGGGAACCGCGGTGTTCCGCGCCATCAGTCCGATCGTCGCCTTCACGGCGAGGTCGTCCGCGCGGGTGTTCCAGTACATGCCCTTCTCGCCGGCGCGACCGAACGGGGTGCGCATTCCATCGACGAAGTAGACGTCCGAGAGCTCGGCCACACTGCCTCCAAGGGTTGAGATTCAGTCCAGCGTACGGTGAAACTCAGTCTCACGGAAACGCTTGGAACGATTCTACGACGCGAGGTCGGAGGCAGCCTCGGTGGTCTGCACGGATTCGACAAACGCGCCGGCGATGACCCTCGCCGTCGTCTCGATCTGCCACGGACGCGCGCCATGGGCCGCGAGCGCTTCGCCGATGGATGCCGCGTCGATCTCGGCCGGGGGAGCCCACGCGACCCGCCGCAGGGTGTCGGGGGTCAGAAGGTTCTCCGTCGGCATCCGCAGGTCGACGGCAAGCTGTTCCACGAGCGGGCGCGCCGCCTTCAGCCGAAGGTCCGCCGCCGGGTTGCGCTCCGCCCATGCCCGCGGAGGCGGCATTCCATCGCCGGAGGCGCGCTCCGCGGGCAACGCGGGATCGGCGCGGCCGGCCTCGATCGCGGCCCACCACCGGTCGAGCTGACTGCGGCTCGCGCGGCCAGTGAAGTCCTTGACGCGCGCCAGATCCTGCTTCGTCTTGGGGTCGGCGATGACAACGGCCACCAGAGCGCGATCGGGAACGAGTCGACCGGGCGAGGTGTCCTGCTCACGCGCGTACTCCTCGCGGGCGATCCAGAGGGCTCGCGCGATCGCCAGCGCTCGGCGACCGCGGACGGTGTGCAGACCGCTGAGGCGCCGCCAGGGCTCCTCGCGAGGGGGCTTCACGGGCCGCGTACGCACCGTCTCGAACTCCTGAGCCGCGATGTCGGTCTTTCCCTGCTCCTCGAGCTCGTCGCGCAGCACCTCGAAGACATCCACGAGGTGCAGCACATCCAGCGCGGCGTACTCGAGCCAGGGCTGAGGCAGCGGACGCGTCGACCAATCCGCCGCGGAATGCGCCTTCGCGAGGGTGATTCCCAACGTGTCCTCGACGACCGCGCCGAGGCCCACGCGCTCATGCCCGAGAAGACGGGCGGCGAGTTCGGTGTCGAAGATCTGAGGCGGCTCGAGGTTCTCCTCCCGAAGGGAGGGCAGGTCCTGGCTGGCGGCGTGGAGGATCCAGGTGATGTCTCCGATCGCCTCTTGCAGCGGCGACAGATCGCCCACCGCAGGAGGGTCGACGAGGAAGACGCCGGCACCGCGCCGGTACACCTGGATGAGATACGCCCGCTGCGAGTAGCGGAAGCCTGATGCGCGCTCCACGTCGACGGCCACCGGGCCGGTGCCCGCGGCGAGCGCGTCGGCGGCGGCGGCGAGGCCGGCGGCATCCGTGATGACGTCGTACTCAGCCACGCGTTCCCCTTCCTGATGCACCCCGCTGCGAGCCGAACACGGCGATGCCCTCTGATCCCGGCGGCAATCCCGCCAACATGCACACGAGCTCCGCCCACGCCTCGATGTGGGCCGTCAGGTCACCGGCGGGCGTCCAGGACGACCGCAATTCGATCTGCGCCCCGTCGCCCTCGGCGGCGAGCGAACCGAACCCCTTCGACAGGGTCTTGGTCGCCGTACCGGACTCCGAATGGAAGGCCGCGCCGCGCGCCTCGAGCGCATCGACGAGCCACGACCAGGCGACGTCCGCGAGCAGCGGGTCGACGCCGATCTCGGCTTCGAGTGGAGCTTGCGCAAAACACACGATACGCCACGGCCCACCCCATGCGTCCGGTTCGGCAGGGTCGTGCATGAGGACGAAGCGCCCGGTGCCGTAGGGCGAATCCAGCCCGTCCGCATCCGGACGGACGTCACCCGCGAAGGCGATCGCCTCCGGGGCGAGACTCGTCGGAGCGGCGATCTCGCGCACGGAGAAGTCAGACCGGAAAGTCAGGGACCGCAGCTGCTCTGCGGCGCGTGCGAAGGCCGGTGTCTCAGCGGCGGGACGGGTGTCATCCACGGTCACAGACTAGGATGGGCCCACGATGAAGGCACCCAGGCGCGCCGCCCTCGGCGCCTCACGAATCGGCGCTCCGGCCACCCTGCGGATGCTAGCCCTCTCCCTCGCTGCGGCCCTGTTCGCGACGGCCGCGATGGCTTTCGCCGTCGCACTGCGCATGGCACGTCGAGTGGTCACCCCGTCAACGCGCGTCCCCGACACGCGCATCGTCGACATCGACGTGTCCGCGCAGACGATCACGTTGGCACGCACGCCCGACACGGTGCTGCCCGGACGCTACGGCCTGTTCACGACCGGTTCCGCCGACTATCTCAAGGTGGGCTCGGTGCTGGCCAGCGACGGCGACACCGTCAAGCGGAAGCTGCTCACGCAGGTCGGCGGTCAGTCGAGCCTCGATGCCGACGCGGCGTTCAGCGGCTGGTACTACCAGCGCCCGGAGGAACTGCATCTGCCGTTCACGCGCGAGCACGTGCCGGCGGCGATCGGCGCCTGCCCGGCGTGGCTGTTTCCGGCAGAGCCGCCGAGCGACGTCGACGACGAGACCTGGGTCATCCAGATCCATGGACGCGGCACGACGCGTGCCGAATGCCTGCGTGCCGTGCCGGTGTTCCATGCTCTGGGCATCACGTCGCTCGTCGTGTCGTACCGCAACGACGGCGACGCTCCGCGCAGCCGTGCCGGAGCCTACGCGCTCGGCGCGACCGAGTGGCGCGATGTGGATGCCGCCGTCAGCTGGGCTCTGCGACACGGCGCCCGCCGCATCGTGCTCATGGGCTGGTCGATGGGCGGCGCGATCGCGCTGCAGACGTCGCTCGGCTCCGCGCACCGCGAGCAGATCGTCGGCGTCATCCTCGATTCGCCGGTGGTGGACTGGCGCACCGTCCTCTCCTATCAGGCCAAGGCGTTGCACGTGCCCGCGCCCGTCACCGATCTGGCGATGGGAGCACTGCGCACGGGATGGGCGGCGCCCGCGATCGGCGCCGACGGAGCGATTCCGCTCGACCGACTCGACATCGTGGCGCGTGCCGCAGAACTGCGCCATCCCGTGCTCATCCTGCACAGCGATGACGACGGGTTCGTCCCGTCCAGCGCCTCGCACCGCCTGGCCGATGCCCGACCCGACCTGGTCGAGTTGCAGGTGTTCCGCACGGCGCGTCACACGAAGCTCTGGAACTACGACCAGCAGCGCTGGACCGACGCGATCGGCGACTGGCTGCGCACACACGATCTGGTGCCCGCGTCGGCGCCGGTCGACGAGGGAGAACGATGACATCCACCGGCTCCGGCACGATCCGCCTCGTCGATCGCCAGCCGGCGGTGTCCGGTGCCGAGATGGTCGCCGCGCTGGTACCGCCGCCGCAGTTCGACGGCGCCACGTTCGACACGTATCGCGCAGACCCGGCGTTTCCTTCGCAGCAGGAGGCCAAGGAGCGACTCATCTCGTTCAGTCTCGGCGGAGGACCGGCAGAACGCGGAGGACTCTTCCGTCGTGCGAAGAAGGTCCCGGAGATGAAGCCGGGCGTGTATCTCGACGGCGGTTTCGGCGTCGGCAAGACCCACCTGCTGGCGGCGATCTACCATGCGATGCCGGCGCGGCGGAAGTACTTCGGGTCGTTCATCGAGTACACCGCACTGGTCGGAGCACTCGGGTACCAGAAGACGGTCGAGCTCTTCCGCGGTGCGGACCTGCTGTGCATCGACGAGTTCGAGCTCGACGATCCGGGCGACACGATGGTGATGACGCGGCTGCTGGGGGAGCTGGTCCCGACCGGCACACGGCTCGCGGCGACGTCGAACACGCCGCCCAATGCGCTCGGCGAAGGGCGGTTCGCCGCGCAGGACTTCCTTCGCGAGATCCACGCCATGGCGTCGAGCTTCGAGACCATCCGCATCGACGGCACCGATTACCGTCAGCGCGCCCTCGACGGGCACGCCGAGGTGTGGGACGACGATGCCTATCGCGCGGCGATCGATGCCGCCGCGGCATCCGGTGTCGTCTCGGACGACGCCTTCGCCGACCTTATCCGCCACCTTGCGACGGTGCATCCGTCGCGCTACGTGCGGCTGATCGAGAACCTGTCGACGATCGGCCTGCGCGATGTCGTCACGCTGCAGGACCAGTCCGCGGCGCTGCGATTCGTCGCCTTCGTGGACCGGGCGTACGACGCGCAGATTCCCGTGCGCGCGACCGGTCGACCGCTCGACGAGGTCTTCGGCGAGGAGATGCTCGCGGGCGGCTACCGCAAGAAGTACCTGCGAGCGATCTCCCGCCTGAATGCACTCACGCATTCCTGACCGCTCTCACGGGCGACGGATGCCGCGCCGAAACGTGATGTTTACCTGGGCGCGTCGGCCGTAACGAGCGCGAAACACGACGCGGGTACCGGCGGTAACCGCGTACCGCAACACTGAGTGCGCTGGGACGTCCCGACCCCGAAACCGCGACGCCCCGGTCCGAGTTACACAACACATCAGTGAGGACCTTCATGGACAGCGGAAATCTCGCTTGGTATATCGCCGCTACGGCTCTCGTGCTCTTTATGACGCCGGGCGTGGCTTTCTTCTACGGCGGCCTCGTCAAGGCGAAGAGCGTCATCAGCATGATGATGATGAGCTTCGGCGCGATGGGTCTCGTCGCGGTGCTCTGGATCCTCTACGGATACAACATGCAGACCGCCGACTGGTGGGGCGGCATCCTGGGCAACCCCTTCTCCGACTTCGGCCTCGGCGCGATGGCGACCGGTGAGAACGCGACCGTGAACCTCACGGCCGTCGCCTACGGCGCCACCTTCGCCATCATCACCGTGGCCCTCATCTCCGGCGCTATCGCCGACCGCGCCCGCTTCGGCTCGTGGATGATCTTCGCGTTCTTCTTCGCGACGATCGACTACTTCGCCGTCGCCGGCTGGGTGTGGAACACCAACGGCTGGATCTTCAACCTCGGCACCACGCTGGGCTTCTCGACCGAGGTGATCGACTACGCCGGTGGAACCGCTGTCCACATCAACGCCGGTGCCGCCGCCCTCGCTCTCGCGCTGGTGCTCGGCAAGCGCGTCGGCTTCCAGAAGGGCATCCACAAGCCGCACAACGTGCCGCTGGTGATGCTGGGAGCTGCGATCCTGTGGTTCGGCTGGTTCGGCTTCAACGCCGGCGCCGCGGCCTTCTACGCTGCACCCGAGGGCACCTCGGGAGACATCCTCTCCGGCATCGCCGGGGTCGGATCGCCTGCCGGCCTCATCGTCCTGAACACGCTGGGCGCGACCGCTGCCGCCATCCTCGGTTGGGCGATCGTCGAGAAGCTGAAGGACGGAAAGCCGACCGCCGTGGGCGCCGCCTCGGGTGCCGTCGCGGGTCTCGTCGCCATCACGCCCTCCTGCGCCAACCTGGCACCGGGCTGGTCGCTGCTGCTCGGTGTCATCGCCGGCGCGGTGTGCGCCCTCGCGGTGGAGCTCAAGTGGCGTCTCGGCTTCGACGACTCGCTCGATGTCGTGGGCGTCCACCTCGTCGGTGGTCTGATCGGAACGCTGTACCTCGGCTTCTTCGCCACGGGCACGGGCCTGTTCCTCGGCGGCAACGCCGAGCAGCTGATCCTCCAGGCGATCGCTGCCGTCACCGTGCTGGTGTTCTCCTTCGTGGTCGCCTACGTGCTGGGCTTCATCATCGAGAAGAC
This sequence comes from Microbacterium sp. 69-7, assembly GCF_001897985.1. NCBI lineage: Bacteria > Bacillati > Actinomycetota > Actinomycetes > Micrococcales > Microbacteriaceae > Microbacterium > Microbacterium sp. 69-7. The sequence continues at coordinate 46,281 of NZ_MKRU01000096.1, forward strand.
GATCGGCTTCCGCGTCAAGAACGAGGACGAGATCGCCGGCATCGACACCGTCGTGCACGGTGAAGAGGGCTACGCGCTCGTCGACTGACACGAATCCCTCGAAGGGGCGTCGGATCTCACGATCCGACGCCCCTTCGGCGTGTGCGAACACATCCGACAGCGATTGGTAGCGTGAAGCCATGGCATCTCGCGACGGACGCGGCACTCTGACATCGCTCGTCCGGGGGATTCTCGGCCTCTTCGGTGGCCGCTCCCGCCCCTCGGCGCCCGCGAGGACGCCGGGGCCGTCGCGGCCCACCGCCCCCACGACGCTCAGCCCCGGTCAGGACGGACAGACGGCGACACGCGAGGTCCGCCCGCCGGCGCGTGGCGGTCTGACGATCAGATACGCCCCACAGCGTGACGGGGCTCCGGATGCCGGGGAGGTCGTGTGGACCTGGGTGCCGTACGAGGAGAACGACGGGCGCGGCAAGGACCGCCCCGTCCTGGTGATCGGCCACGACGGCGCCGACCGGGTGTTCGCGGTGCGTTTGACCAGCAAGGCCCACGACGGCGACCGTGATTACCTCTCCATCGGCACCGGGGCGTGGGACTCGCAGGGCCGGCCGTCGTGGGTCGATATCGAGCAGCTCTACAGCGTGCACGTGCGCGGGATGCGACGCGAGGCCGCAGCCCTGGACCGTCGACGGTTCGCGGGGGTCGCCGCGGCACTTCAGGGTCGCTACGGCTGGCTGAGCGAGGTCTGAGCGGCCCGGCGCACCCGGTGCCGGCTACTCCGCCCCGCGCTGGAGTGCGGGGGCGAAGATGATGATCGCGGCTCCGAGAAGCGCCACAGCCGAGCCGATGTAGTCCCAGAGCGTGGGTTTGAAGCCGTCGATGACGATTCCCCAGGCAAGGGAGCCGGCGACGAAGACTCCACCGTACGCCGCGAGCACACGCCCGAAGTGTGCGTCGGGCTGGAAAGCCGCGACGAACCCGTAGCCGCCGAGGGCGATCACCCCGAGCACGGCGAACAGCCACCCCCGGTTCTCACGGACCGACTGCCAAATGAGCCAGGCCCCGCCGATCTCGGCGATCGCCGCGAGCACGAACAGGATGATGATCCGCGCGGTGGTCATCACGCCAGTTTGTCAGGCGGACGTATCGGCCGTGTTTCCCGTGCCGGTGCGAGATCATCTCGGCATCCGGGCGAGGAACGGCCGTGGCCAGGCCCCGAGGGCGAGAACGGCGAGCACGGTCTGCAGGAGCCCGGTCGTGAAGTAAATGCCGTGCATCGGGGACCAGACCAGCAGCAGGGCGATCTCGACGAAGATCCAGATCATCATCACGAGACCGGATGCCGCGTGCAGCCCCCATGCGATGGAGTATCGCCCTCGCTGCGCGACGATCGCCAGCAGCTGAGAGCCGCCGACGATGACGCCGAGGATGAGTCCCGGCCACACCCACGACGAGAAGGGCGTGCGCTCGAGCCACTCGTGCGGCATTCCGACACGGTCGCCGCCCACGAGCACGAGGAGCACGCACCCGGCAACGGACGATGCCAGATTGAAGAGGGCGACGACCACCAGCGTCACGCGGATGCCGGGGGAGACGCTCACGATCGTGACGCTACGCGTCAGCGCCACCGGGTGTTCGATTGTTCGCCGTGAATAGAGAAACCCCCGGCGGGGCCGGGGGTTTCGTGGTGGGCGATACCAGACTCGAACTGATGACCTCTTCCGTGTGAAGGAAGCGCGCTACCAACTGCGCCAATCGCCCAAGACCCGTGCGGGCCGAGACTCGATGCTACCGGATGCCGGGCGCTGACACGAATCCTGTGGCCGCCCAGACCGCGAGACACGCGCGGGCGGCGCTCGGTTTTGCGATGGCGAAATAGTCGGCTAAAGTCGATCAAGTTCCCGGGGCAACCAGGGAGCATGCGGATGTAGCGCAGTTGGTAGCGCATCACCTTGCCAAGGTGAGGGTCGCGAGTTCGAGTCTCGTCATCCGCTCGAGTGCAGGGATCGTTTTTCGAAACGATCACGGCACGTGGGGTCAAACCACACGGTTAATCCACACGGTGGCGTGGCCGAGCGGCTAGGCACCGGCCTGCAAAGCCGTTTACACGGGTTCGAATCCCGTCGCCACCTCGCCTCATAACTGAACAAGCCTGTACAGGCGCGATTGGCGCAGCGGTAGCGCGCTTCCCTGACACGGAAGAGGTCACTGGTTCGATCCCAGTATCGCGCACAGAATAAGCCCCGGTTAGCCGGGGTTTTTTTGTGCCCGGAAGGTGCGGCGCTACGTGTGCAG
>NZ_MKRU01000097.1:0-71124 GCF_001897985.1 Microbacterium sp. 69-7
AAGCGCATGGCGAAGAAGAAGCACCGCAAGCTGCTTCGCAAGACTCGCCACCAGCGCCGCAACAAGAAGTAATTCGTCGCGGCACGCTGCAAACGACACCGAGCGCCTGTCTCCGAGATCATCGATCCGGGACGGGCGCTTCGTGTTCTCCGGCAGAATGGATGCCGTGACCACCCTCACGATCATCTCCAAACCGGCCTGTCACCTGTGCGATGTCGCACGGGAGATCGTGGAGGGCGTGGTCGCTGACCTGCCCGAAGACGCCGTCGACGTCCAGGAGCTGTCGATCACGGATGACCCCGCGCTGTACGCGCAGTGGTGGGAGAAGATCCCCGTCGTCCTGATCGACGATCGCCTGCACGCCCATTGGCGTCTCTCGCCCGAGCGCCTTCGTGCCGCGCTCGCCGCCCCCGACCGAGAGGACACCCCTCGATGACCCTTCGCCACGTCGTCGCCTTCCGCATGGCCGCCGCCGATGCGGCCGACCGTGCCGCGCACGCCGCGGAAGCGGCCCGCAGGCTCAACGCCCTCGCGGGCGTGGTGCCGACGCTGCGGGCGATGAGCGCGGGCGCCAACATCCTCTTCCCCGGCCAGAACTGGGATCTCGTGCTCGTCGCCGACTTCGACGACGTCGCGGGTCTGGACGCGTATCAGGTGCACCCCGCCCACGAGGACGTCGCGGCGTTCATCGGCACGATCCGCGCCGAGCGGGTCGCCGTCGACGTGGAGATCTGAGCCGGCGCCTCAGCGGAAGTCGCGGTCGCTGAACTCGCCGGCGGGCCGTTCGACCGATGCGGCTTCGGCCGCGCGCAACTCGACGCGGCGGATCTTGCCCGAGATCGTCTTCGGGAGCTCCTCCACGAACTCCAGCCGACGCACGCGCTGGTAGGCCGACAGGCGGGTGCGCGCATGCGCGAAGATCTCGCCGGCAGCGGCGCGCGGGTCGCCGGTGGCCGCTGCGCTCAAGCGCACGAAGGCCTTCGGCACCGCGAGGCGAAGCGGATCGGGGCTCGGGACGACGGCGGCCTCGACGACCGCCGGATGCTCCAGCAGCACCGACTCGAGCTCGAACGGCGAGATCTTGTAGTCGGAGGCCTTGAACACGTCATCGCTGCGCCCGACATACGAGAGGTAGCCGTCCTCGTCGCGGGACGCGATGTCGCCGGTGTGGTACAGCCCGTCGTGCAGGGCACGAGCGGTGCGCTCCGGGGCATCGTGATACCCGTCCATGAGCCCCAGGATGGGCGTGGACACGTCGAGGCAGATCTCGCCCTCGCCCACGCCGCGTTGGCCGGTCTCGGGATCGACGAGCACAACGGGGTAGCCGGGCAGAGGCCGTCCCATCGACCCGTCCTTGACCACCTGGCCCGGTGAGTTTCCGATCGCGCACGTCATCTCGGTCTGACCGTATCCGTCGCGGATCGTCGGGCCCCAGGCGGCGCGCACCCGCGAGATCACCTCGGGGTTCAGCGGCTCCCCGGCCCCCAGCAGCTCGCGGGGCGGCTTCGTGAGCAGGCCGAGGTCGGCCTGGATCAGCATCCGCCACACCGTCGGCGGGGCGCAGAAGGTGGTCACCTGGTGGGTGTCCATCACCTGCATGAGCGTGGCGGCGTCGAAGCGATCGTACGTGTAGACGAACACCGTCGCCTCGGCGAGGAAAGGCGCGAAGAAGTTGCTCCAGGCGTGCTTTCCCCAGCCGGGCGAGGAGATGTTCATGTGGACGTCGCCGGGGCGCAGCCCCAGCCACCAGAGTGTCGAGAGGTGGCCCACCGGGTAGGAGACGTGCGTGTGGCGCACGAGCTTCGGGGTGGCGGAGGTGGTGCCGGAGGTGAAGTACAGCAGATTGAGGTCGTCGGCCGGCGTCGGCCCCGACGGGACGAACACCGCCGTGACCGTGTGCGAGCCGTCGAACGAGACCCAGTCCGCCGGCGCACCGGCGCCGACGGCGATGCGCAGGATGCCGGCGGTCGCGGCATCCACCGCGCTCGCCGTTTCGCTCGGGGCGATGACCGCGCGGGCGCCGCTGTGCGCGATGCGGTAGGCGAGATCGTCGGACGAGAGGAGAGTCGTGGTGGGGATGGCGACGGCGCCGAGCTTGGTGAGGCCGAGCATGACCTCCCACAGTTCGATCGTGTTGCCGAGCATCACGATGACGTGATCGCCGCGCTGGAGTCCCTGCTGTGCGAGCCAGACGGCGACGGCGTCGGAGCGGCGGGAGAGCTCGCCGTAGCTCCACGAGCGCGCCGTGAGGTCGGCGTCGACGATCGTGACGGCGGCGCGGTCGGGGTGCTCGCCGGCTACCACGTCGAACCACTCCAGTGCGAAGTTGAAGGCGGACAGCTCCGGCCAGGCGAAGCCGGACACGGCGCCGTCGTAGTCGTCGCGGTGCGCGAGCAGGTGATCGCGTGCGGCGCGCACCTTCTCGGTGGCGTCGGTGGCGGGTCGGATGGGGGAAGTCGTCATGTCATCCGCGTGAGGCACTCGGTCAGGCTACGCCCTGAGCGATCCGTCCGGCGGTATGCGACGCCGGCGACGCGCTGTCGGAACTCGTCAGGCGGGGCGCTCGGAGCCGTCGTCGTCGGCAGCGCCGGAGACGATCGGGATCGCCTGCGTGAACGCGCGGGCGCGCTGTTCCGCCTCGGGGGATCCGGTGAACAGTCCGGTCGAGCCGGTGTCGGGGGCGGTCTCGTGCTGTGCCGATGCGGCCGGCGGGGTCTCGGCATCCTCGATCAGCACACGCTGCACAGGGAGAGCCCCGGGCGTCTCACGGTGCACCCAGTCGACCAGGTGCTCGCGTACGTGGCAGCGCAGGTCGAACAGCGTCGGCGCGTCGATCGCCGTGACCAGCACCCGCACGCGGACGAATCCGTTCGTCGCATCGGTGACCTGCAGAACAGACGCGCGCCGGTCCCACAGCGGGGTCTGCTCGAGAACCCGCGCGAGCTCCTCGCGCATGCGCGCCGGCGACACGCGCCAGTCCAGGTCGAGCTCGACGGAGCCCAGCAGCTCGCTGCCGGTGCGCGTCCAGTTCTGGAACGGCTTGGTGGTGAAGTACGTGCAGGGAAGCACGAGCCGGCGGTCGTCCCAGATGTCGACGACGACGTAGCTGAGCGTGATCTCCCCGATCCGGCCCCACTCTCCCTCCACCACGACGACGTCGTCCACGCGCAGCGCGTCGCTGAAGACGAGCTGCACGCCGGCGAAGATGTTGGCCAGCACCGACTGCGCGGCCAGTCCCGCGACGACCGAGGCGATGCCGGCCGAGGCGAGCACGCTCGCGCCGACGGCGCGGACGGCGGGGAAGGTCAGGAGCATCGCACCGATCGCGATGATGACGATCAACGCGATGGCCAGCCGGCGCAGGATGAGAACCTGGGTCCTGATCCGCCGGGCGACCCGGTTGTTCGGGACGTCGATGCGATAGCGGCCGAGCGCGACGTCGCCGGCGAAGGCGACCAGACCGGCGAGCAGCCAGGCGCTGGCGAGGATCGAGGCGATCGTGAAGAGCTGGCTGACCAGCGGCATCCACGTGGCGTCACCGGGAGCGACCACCGCGACCGCGATCCACAGCGCGAACACCAGGATGAGCACGCGGAACGGCCGGCGGCCGTGCCGGATGAGGCGCGTCGGCCAGTCGGCGCGCCGTGCCATGAGGCGAACGATCAGCGTGATCGCGACGGTGAACAGCAGCGCGGCGACCACCGCGATGGCCACGGCGATGGCGAGTTCGAGCCAGTTGTCCCACATGGAGGTCTCCTTCGGTGGGGGAGCATCCAGGCTAGGCGCGGCGCCGGGGCGCGAGGCAAATCCGGTGCGGACTGTCAGTCGGTCGGTGGATGTCGAGGTCCGCGGGCGTCCGGCACTCAGACCCGCCGCACGGTGACGGGCGCGGGAACCAGTCTCACCCGCACGCGCTGGCCGTACTCCAGCCGCTCCTCGGCGCTATGCTGGGCGTGCACCATGATGCCGTCGGTGGTACGCAGCACCGTCCGCCGGAAGCTGCCCAGGAAAGTGCTCTCCTCGACCTGTGCGCTGACGCCGGCATCGGATGCGGACGACGTGTCGGGTGCCACGCGGACGTTCTCCGGGCGTACGAGCGCCTCGACCGGACCCTCGGCCGGGTCGCCTTGTATGGGTAGGCGCGTGCCCCACACCGTGACGCTGCTACCGGTGGCGAGCCCTGGAAGGGCGCTGGAGAGCCCCACGAAGGCGGCGACGGCGGGCGTCTGCGGGCGCAGATACAGATCTTCCGGCGTTCCGATCTGCTCGATGCGTCCGCTGTCCATGACGGCGATGCGGTCGGATACGGCCAGCGCCTCCTCCTGGTCGTGCGTGACGAAGACCGTCGTGATGCCCAGGCGCAGCTGCAGACGGCGGATCTCATCGCGCAGCTGGACGCGCACCTTGGCATCGAGCGCCGACAGCGGCTCGTCCAGCAGCAGCACGCGCGGCTCGGTGACGAGAGCGCGGGCGAGCGCGACACGCTGTTGCTGGCCGCCGGACAGCTGATGCGGGAAGCGGTCGGCCAGGTTCGCGAGGCCGACGAGCTCGAGCGCTGCGGCGGCCCGCGCCGCCGCAGCGGCGCGGGCGACTCCTCGCCGGCGCAGCCCGAAAGCGGTGTTCTCGAGCACCCGCAGGTGCGGGAACAGCGAGTACGACTGGAACACCATGCCGATGTCACGCTTGTTCGTGGGCACACGCGAGACGTCGCGGCCGCCCAGCATCACCGATCCGCTGTCGGCGGTTTCGAGACCGGCGAGCACACGGAGGGCCGTCGTCTTACCGCATCCCGACGGTCCGAGCAGCGAGACGAACTCTCCGGGAGCGACGTCGAGGTCGACCCCGTGCAGTACGCGTGTCCCACCGAAGCTCTTCACGATGCTCTGCAGCTGCACGCGCGTGCCGGTGCCGGCCCCGGTGAGCAGCAGGTTGTCGGCGGTGCGGGGGAGGGCTCGGTTGATGGTCATGGACGGGCCTTTCGCGTGCCGCGCGCGGCACGGCCGATGAGGAGCAGGAGGGTGAAGGCCAGCACGAGCGCCAGCAGAGTGAAGATCGCGGGGGTATAGGGATCTTGTTTCTGCACGACCACCATGGCGGTCTGGAAGACCTGACGGTTGAGCAGGGAGGCGATGGTGAACTCGCCGAGCACGACGGCGATCGAGATGAGCGACGCCGCCAGGAGCCCCTGTCGCAGGTTGGGCGCGAGCACCCGCACGATCACGGCTGTCCAGCCGGCGCCGAGCGACCGTGCCGCCTCGGCGAGCGTGCGGAGATCGACGGCGTCGATCGACGCCTGGATTGCGCGATAGGCGAAGGGAAGCACGGTGATGCCGTAGGCGAACGCCAGCGTCCACGCGCCGGTACCGAACAGCCGGCCGATCTGCTGATAGATCGGCGCCAGACCCACGACCAGCACGATCGCCGGGATCGAGATGGGCAGCAGGACGGCGAATTCGAACGCCCGCCGCAACCGGGCAAAGCGCAGCGCGACCAGCACCATCGTCGGCGCCAGCAGCAGCAGCACGATGGCCACCGTCACCACGCAGAGCACGAGGGAGTTACCCAGGCCCGTCCACAGCGGCTTGAGGGCGGCGACGGTGTGCGGATCGAATAGGCCCGTCCATCGGCTCCACGAGAGGCTGCCATCCGGCATCCGCAACGTGTAGATCAGGGTCGAGACGAGTGGGATCGCGAAGAACGCTCCGACGACGATGCCGACGATCGCGCGGGTGAGGGGCGAAGGGGTGAGCCGATTCATGCCTGGTACCACCGAGCTGCGCGCCGCTGGACAGCGGAGTAGACGAACATGACGATGCCGACCACGACGATCATCCCGAGGGCCAGCGCGCCGGCGAGGTTCTCGCGCCCGAGCACCGTCTCGCTCGTCAGCGCGCTGCGGATGCGTAGCGGCACGATCTCGGCTCCTTGGCTGGCAAGGGCGGCCGCGGTGGCGTACGACGAGAACGCATTGGCGAACAGCAGCAGCAGGCTCGCGAAGAAGGAGGGCGCCAGCACGGGGATGCCGACATAGCTCCAGAACGCGCGGCGCGAGCCCCCGAGCGTGAGCGTCGCTTCGGCCCACTGCGGACGCAGCGCCGAGAGGGCTGGCATGAACGTGATGACCATGAGCGGGATCTGGAAGTAGATGTACGGCAGGACCAATCCCGGCAGGTCGTACAGCCAGGTGCCGTTGGCGAAGATGTCGATGCCGAACGCGTCGAGCAGAAACAACCTGACGACGCCTTGCAGGCCGATCGTCGCGATGAACGCGAAGGCCAGCATGACGCCGCCGAACTGCGCGAGCACACCGGCCGCGGCATCCACTGCCGAGCGCACGAGGCCTTCGGGATGAAGGCCGAGCATCGCGTAGCAGACCAGTGCGCCCGCGAGTGCGCCGATGACCGCGGTCAGCAGGGACAGGCCCGCCGAGTTGGCGAAGGTCTCGACGATCAATGGATCGCCGAGCGCCGTGATGTTGTCCCAGGTGAACGCGCCGCGGCGATCGAAGAACCCCGAAGCGACCGCGAGTACCGAGGGCAATGCGAGAAACAGCAGCACGTAGGCAGCGAACGGAACCAGGCCCAGCCACGACCACGAACCGCGACGGGCGGGGGTGGATGCGGATGCCGCGGCATCCACCCCCGCCGTGGTGACGACGGTCACTGGACAGCCGTCGCCCACTTCTGACCGAGCAGCGTGCCGGCGGCCTTGGACTGCGCCTCGGTGGGAACCACCGTGTCGGCCGGAGCCTTTGGCAGCGCCGCGGCGAGGGTCGCATCGATGGTGCCGGCCGTGGTCATCGCGGCCATGCGGGCCGGGCGGGCGCCACCCTTGAGCCAGAGGTTCTGCACCTCGTCGCTGTAGAGGAACTCCTGCCACAGGCGGGCTGCCGCGGGGTGGGGAGCCGTCTTGTTGATGGCTTGGTTGTAGTAGCCGGCGTAGCCGGTGCCGTCGAAGACGACGACCTTCCAGTTCGGGTTGTCCTTGCGGTGTGCCGCGTTGAGGTAGTCCCAGTCGAAGACTACGGGTGTTTCGCCGCTGGCCACCGTGGAGGTCGTCACGTCGACCTTCAGCAGGTTGCCGGCCTTCTGCAGCGAGCTGAAGAAGTCGATGCCGGGCTGGAAGTCGTCGAGCGTTCCGCCGGACTGCACGGTGGCCATTCCGACCGCCGCGAAGGCCGCTCCGGCCTGGGTGGGGTCGCCGTTGAGCGCGACCGCGCCCTTATAGGTCGGGCTGAGCAGATCGGTGAGCTTGGTCGGGGCCGGGAACTTGGAGGAGTCGTAGCCGATCGACATGTACCCGCCGTAGTCGCCGACGAACAGGCCGGACGGATCCTTCAGGGTGTCGGGCACGTCGGCCCACGTCTGAACCTTGTAGGGAGCGAAGCGGTCGGTGTTCTGGAGGGTGACCGACAGGCCCAGATCGAACACGTCCGGCGCGGTGTCGAGGCCCTCATTCGTCTTGGCCGCCTGGATCTCTTCGGCGCTCGAGGCGTCGGGCGACTGCTCGTTGACGGTGATATCGGGATAGCGCTGCGAGAACAGCGAGATGATCTCGCCGTAGTTTGCCCAGTCGTGCGGCAGTGCGATCACGTTGAGCTGGCCCTCTGCCTTGGCGGCCTTCTCCAGGTCGGCGAAGGTGCCGAAATCGGCGACGCTCGTCGCGGCGGATGCCGAGGTGCCTCCGCTGGTGGCGGCCTCCGACGTGCCAGCGCACGCACTGAGGGCGAGGGCTGCGACGGCTGCGACGGCCGTGACCGCGATCGTGCGGCGCGCAAGGGTTCGGGACATGCTGTTCCTCTCGGGTCATCCCCGCGGGCACGACGATGCGTGCGGCGCGAGGGGGATGCGAGGAACGTACGGCTGCGCCGTGTCGAGCATTCGGAGCGGCGGTGAACCGCCGGTGACGGAGCGGTGACGTCTTGCGGGTCGCGGGGGGACGTCACCGCGGACTGTCGGTCAGGGGGCGAGGCGCGTCGGCCCGCGGAAGAGGAACGTCACCTCGCGGATCGAGTCCTGGCCGAGCATGAGCATCAGCACGCGCGCGAGGCCCATGCCGAAGCCGCCGTGGGGCGGGATGCCGTAGCGGAAGAAGTCGAGGTAGTGCTCGAGCCCCTCCAGCGACAGGCCCTTCTCGAGCGCCTGTGCTTCGAGCACCTCGATGCGGTGCTCGCGCTGCGCGCCCGTGGTGATCTCGGTGCCCTGGAACAGCAGATCGTAGCTGTTCGTGAGCCCGGTCTCGGGGTTGCGCATGTGGTAGAACGGGCGGATCTCGGGGTGGTAGTCGGTGATGAACACGAACTGGTGCCCGTAGGTCTCCCGCACATGCGCCGAGATCTGACGCTCGCCCTCGGGGTCGAGGTCGCCGTCGGTGCGGGGGATGTCGTAGCCGCGGGCCTTGACGATCTCGCGCGCCTCGGCGAGCGGGATGCGCGGGAAGGGGAGCGCCGGCACGACGACGTCGATGCCGAACAGCTCGGCGATCTCGTCGCCGTGCTTGTCCTTGACGGCCTGGAAGGCGGCCGCGAGGAGTTCTTCCTGCATCGCCGCGACGTCTTCGTACGAGTCGATCCAGCTGATCTCGGCGTCGATCGAGGTGAACTCGGTCGCGTGGCGGCTCGTGAAGCTCGGGTCGGCGCGGAAGACGTCGCCGATCTCGAACACCTTGCCGAAGCCGGCGGCCTGGGCCATCTGCTTGAAGTGCTGCGGGCTCTGCGCGAGGTAGGCCGTCTGGTCGCCGAAATACTCCAGAGCGAACAGCTCGGCGTTGCCCTCGGCGGGAGTCGACATGAGCTTGGGGGAGTGGATCTCGACGTAGTCGCGCTCCACCCAGTAGGTGCGCATCGCGTGCTCGAGCGTCGTCTGGATGCGGAAGACGAGGTTGTTGCGGCGCTGACGCAGGTCGATGAAGCGCCAGTCCATGCGCTTGTCGAGGCCGCTGTCGGCGGCGATCGGCGTCTCGGGCAACGCCGCGGCGGCGATCTCCAGCGTCGCGATCTTGATCTCGACGCCGCCGAGCTTGACGCGCTCGTCGTGCTTGAGCTCGCCGGTGACCGTCAGGAAGGTGCCGGTGGACAGTTCCGAGATCAGCGCGGTGAGCGCGAGAGCCGCGGCATCCTGCTCCGCCCCGTCCGGGTCGGTACGGGTCGCGGGGTTCACGAGCTGGACGGCGCCGGTCTCGTCGCGGAGGATGACGAACTGCACCTTCTTCTGATCGCGGACGGTCTCCACCCATCCGGACACCGAGACGGTGCCGTCTTCGCGGGACTGCAGCTGGCTGACGAGGGTGCGTTCACTCACGAGGCACCAGTCTACGTGGGTGGGGTGTCCCGGCATCCGCCCAGGTTCTCATCGCCCGCCCTCGCTACCGTCGCTGTATGGCGATGGCATCGGACGGCTCCTGGCTCACCACCCTCGTCGACGCCGTCGTCGGCCTCATGAACCTCATCGGCGCTCCCGGCGCGGGGCTGGCGATCGCCCTCGAGAACCTGTTCCCACCGCTTCCCAGCGAGGTCATCCTCCCGATGGCGGGCCTGGCCGCCGCCCGCGGGTCGTTCACGCTGTTCGAGGCGCTGGCGTGGACCACCGCCGGCTCGGTCGTCGGCGCCTTCGCGCTCTACGCCCTGGGCGCGGGGCTCGGCATCGATCGCCTCCGCGCGCTCGTGCGACGGATGCCGCTGCTGAAGGTCGATGACGTCGACCGCACTGTCGCGTGGTTCCAGCGCCACGGGGGCAAAGCCGTGTTCTTCGGACGCATGCTCCCGATCTTCCGGAGTCTCATCTCCATCCCCGCGGGTGTCACCCGCATGCCGCTCTGGCGCTTCGGCCTGTTGACGCTAGCGGGATCGTTCATCTGGAACGCCGTCTTCGTCTTGTCGGGGTATCTGCTGGGCGATCAGTGGCACATCGTCGAGGAGTACGCGGGCGTGCTGCAGTACGCGGTGATCGGCGTGGCCGCCGCGGCGCTGGTCTGGTTCACGGTGAACCGCGTGCGGCAGGCGCGGGGCGTGGCGGCCGACAGCGACCCGGCCTGAACGTCCGCCGCCCGGGACCGTCGTCCGCTCTCAGCCCGGCCACAGATCTGCCCCGCGTAGACTGACGGGGTGCCCGCTGACCGCCTCCACCTCGTGCGCCACGGCGAGGTCCACAACCCGGGGCGGGTGCTGTACGGGCGACTTCCGAACTTCCGGTTGAGTGCCGCGGGGCGCGAGATGGCCCGCAGTGCCGCTGCCTACGTGCAGGGGTCGGGCCGGCCGGTGAGCGCCCTCTACGCCTCGCCGTTGCAGCGCACCCAGGAATCGGCGGAGCCCTTCGCCGAGGCCTTCGCGCTCGACCCGATCATCGATGAGCGCGTCATCGAACCCACCAACGTCTTCGAGGGCAAGCGCATGACACGTGCCGTGCTCAATCCCCTCAACTGGCGACACCTCGCGCGCCCCGAGATCCCCAGCTGGGGCGAGCCGTACGCCGAGGTCGTCGCCCGCATGGATGCCGCGATGAACGAAGCCTGGAACGATGCCGACGGGGGCGACGTCGTCATCGTCTCCCACCAGCTGCCGATCTGGGTCACGCATCTGTCGGTGGCCGGTCAGCCGCTGCGCCACGACCCGCGCAAGCGCCGCTGTGCCCTCTCGAGCATCACCAGTTTCGAGCGCGCCGGCAGCGGCTGGCGCGAAGTCGACTACGCCGAGCCGGCCTCGACGGCTCACGCGGTGGATGTGGGAGCGGTATGAAGCATCGGACGATCGCTCGCGTCGCGGCATCCCTTCTCGCCCTCGCGCTCGGCGCGGGCCTGGCGGGATGCAGCAGCGCGAATGACGACCTCGCCAACCAGTACAAGCAGGGCGACGGCAAGGGTTACATCTCCGGCGACGGCAGCGTGCAGGAGATCGCGCCCGCCGACCGCGGCGGTGCGGTCTCGTTCAGCGGCACCGCGGTCGACGGGGCCACCGTCACCAACGCCGACTACGTCGACAAGGTGCTGGTCCTCAACTTCTGGTACGCCAACTGCGGCCCCTGCCGCGCGGAGGCGCCGACGCTCGAGAGCACCTACCAGGCGGTGCAGCCGGCCGGTGCCGAGTTCCTCGGTGTGAACATCTACGACGGGCCCGAGGGCGCGAAGGCGTTCGACGAGAAGTACGGCATCACCTACCCGTCGCTGCTCGCCAAGGACGACGCCGACCTCAAGCTCGCGTTCGCCTCCTGGACGCCGCTGCAGTCGGTGCCGATCACCCTCGTGCTCGACCGGCAGGGCCGCGTCGCGGCGCGATTCATCGGCCGCGTCGAGAGCGAGTCGATCCTCAAGACGATCATCAACGACGTCGTCGCGGAGACCACGTGAGCGACGTCGTCTTCAGCGGCGCGCTCTGGCTCGCGATCCCCATCGCGATGCTCGCGGGTCTCGTGTCGTTCCTGTCGCCGTGCGTGCTGCCGCTCGTGCCCGGCTACCTCGGGTTCCTCGGCGGTGCCTCCGGGGGAGCCGGCAGCCGCAGCGGTCGTCCGACGCGCACCGGCCGCGGCCGGTTGCTGCTGGGGGTGGTGCTGTTCATCGCCGGGTTCACGGTCGTCTTCGTCGCGATGGGGGTGCTCGCCGGAACCCTCGGCCGCTTCTTCCTCCAGTACGGCGAGGTGCTCACCCGCGTGCTAGGCGTCGTCGTGATCATCATGGGCCTCGTCTTCCTCGGGCTGTTCGGCTTCGCGCAGCGCACGATGAAGCCGCAGGTGCGCAGCGGTCTGGGACTGGTCGGCGCGCCGCTGCTGGGCGTGGCGATGGGCATCGGCTGGGCGCCGTGCATCGGCCCGACCTACGCGGCGATCCTCTCGATCTCCCTCACCCAGGCCGACCCGACCCGCGCGGTGCTGCTCGCCGTCGCGTACTCGCTGGGTCTCGGCATCCCGTTCCTGCTGCTCGCGGTGGGCTTCGGGTGGGCGACCCGCTCGGTGGCGTTCCTGCGTCGCCACATCCGCGTCGTCAACATCATCGGCGGCGTGCTTCTGATCGTGCTCGGGCTGCTCATGGTCACCGGGCTCTGGACCGCGGCGATGTCGCAGCTCACGGGGGTGATCGGCGGTGTCGAACTCCCGCTCTGACGGCACGGGCACCAGCGATCCGCTGCGTCCGGCCGACCACGCGGATGCCGCGACGCCCGCCGCCGCCATCGCCCAGCCGCAGCTGGGCGTGATCGGCTGGCTACGGTGGGGCTGGCGGCAGCTGACGAGCATGCGCACGGCGCTCGTGCTGCTGCTGCTGCTCGCGATCGCGGCGATTCCGGGTTCGATCGTGCCCCAGCGCACCGCCGACCCCAACGGCGTGCTGCAGTACAAGACCGACAACCCGGGCCTGTTCCCGATCCTCGACGGTCTGCAGCTGTTCGACGTGTACTCGTCGGTGTGGTTCTCGGCGATCTACATCCTGCTGTTCATCTCGCTGATCGGCTGCGTGATCCCGCGCACCAAGCACCACTTCAATGCCCTGCGTGCCCGTCCGCCGCGCACGCCCGCGCGCATGTCGCGCTTGGACGACCACGCCGAGGCGGAGCGCATCGTCGCCCCGGGGCAGGATGCCGAGGCGGCCGCCGTCGCCGCGGTCGAGCTCGCTCAGGCCCAGCTGCGCAAGGCCGGCTACCGCGTCGAGCGCTATGACACCGCCGCGACGGCGAAGCGGCCCGCGACGGCATCCGTGTCGGCCGAACGCGGCTACGCCCGTGAGACCGGCAACCTCGTCTTCCACGCTGCGCTCGTCGGCGTGCTCATCTCGGTCGGCGTCGGGGGCGGCCTCACCTATACGGGCCAGACCGTCATCGTCGAGGGCGACAGCTTCGTCAACTCCCTCGGCCTCGGCTACACCTCGTTCAACCCCGGGCGCTTCGTCGACACGAACGCGCTGCCGCCGTATTCGCTGACCCTCGACAGCTTCGACGTGAACTATGTGCCGGTCGGGGAGGCGGGCCAGGGACAGGCCGGCGACTTCGCCGCGAACCTCACCACCCGCGAGCCGGGCCACGACCCGCAGCAGCGGACCGTGCGGGTCAACCACCCCATCGACATGGCCGGCGACCGCGTCTACCTCATGGGCAACGGCTACGCGCCGACCATCACGGTGCGAAACCCCGCGGGCGACGTCGTGCTGCACGAGGACGTCGAGTTCCTGCCGCAGGGCGCGACGATGACCTCGCTCGGCGTCATCAAAATTCCCGACGGGCTGTCGCAGCAGGTCGGTCTCGTCGGGTTCTTCTATCCGACGGCGGCAAAACTGCACTCGGGCGCGTTGACGTCGGCGTACCCGTCGCTGGCGAACCCGCTGCTCACCCTCGACGTGTACACGGGCGACCTCGGCATCGACGACGGCACGCCCCGCAACGTCTACGCGCTGGATGTCAGCGGCATGACGCAGCTGACGGGCCGCAAGATCGACGTCCCCTCGCTCGAGCTGGCGCCGGGGCAGACCGTCGATCTGCCGAACGGTCTCGGCACGATCACGTTCGACGACGCGACCGCCAGCGGGGCCCGCGAGCAGGTCAAGCGCTACGTGTCCCTGTCGATCCACCGCGACGTCGGCGCGCCGTGGGTGCTCGGCTTCGCGATCGTCGCCCTGACGGGGCTGCTCGCGGCGCTGTTCATCCCGCGCCGGCGCATGTGGGTCAAGGCGACGCCCGGCGACGGCGTCGTGCACCTGGAGTACGCGGGCCTCGCGCGCGGGGAGGACCCCGCGATCGCGGTGGCCGTCGCCGACCTCGTCCGCGACCACGGCGCCGCGATGGATGCCGCGGGCACGGCCGGGTCGGCGGGCGAAGCGGTCGCGGCATCCGAGGGTCGGGCTGGCGGCCCCGGCCGGTCGTGACCGGTCCGGCCCACAGCACGCCGACGTAGACTGATGGTCATGCCCGACGGCCTCCCTCTCGACGAAATCTCCCGGCTCCTCGTCTGGACCGCGGTCGCGATCTACGCGCTCGCGTTCATCGCCTACGCGATCGACCTCGGACGCCGCTCCGACATCGCCATTCAGCAGAAGGATGCCGCGAAGCAGCGCGAGCTGGTCGGCGCGGTCGCGGGCATCTCGGCATCCGGGTCGACCGCGCGCGGCGGGTCTCTCGATGAGATGCGGGCCGAGCAGCAGGCGGCCAAGGCGGAGCTGGAGGCGCCGCTGGCTCGTCGCACGCGATACCTGTGGGCGCGCATCGGCACGTCGCTGACGGTGCTCGGCTTCCTCTTCCACGTCGCCGGCGACGTGCTGCGCGGCGTCGCCTCGGGCCGCGTGCCGTGGTCGAACATGTACGAGTTCGCCCTCACCGGCACGATGCTGATCGTCGCCGTCTACCTGGTCGTGCTGTTCAAGTACGACCTGCGCTTCCTCGGCACCTTCATCACCGGGCTCGTCGTCGTGCTGCTGGGCGGCACCGTGATCTGGTTCTACACCGCCGTCGTTCCCCTCTCGGATCCGCTGAAGAGCGTGTGGCTCGTGATCCACGTGTTCGTGGCGTCGCTCGCGACGGCCCTGTTCGCGCTCGCCTTCGCGCTGTCGGTGCTGCAGCTGATGCAGACCCGCCGGGAGCGGCTGGCGATCGCGGCGTTGTCCGCATCGGACGAGGCCGTCGCCGCCGCGCCGCGTCGCCGCGGCCTGCGCTTCCTGCGTACGCTGCCGGCCGGCGACGTCCTGGAGGCGCTGGCCTACCGCTTCACGATCATCGGCTTCATCTTCTGGACCTTCACCCTCATCGCCGGATCGATCTGGGCCAACGACGCGTGGGGACGCTACTGGGGCTTCGACACGAAGGAAGTGTGGACCTTCGTCATCTGGGTGCTCTACGCCGGTTACATCCACGCGCGGGCGACCCGCGGCTGGCGAGGCACCCGTTCGGCGTGGCTGTCAATCGTCGGCTTCGCCGCGGTGATGTTCAACTTCACGATCGTGAACCTCTTCTTCAAAGGCCTGCACGTCTACAGCGGCCTGAACTGAGCCCGCGCCGCCGCCGGCGCGCGCGTTCAGTTGGCGCGCGCGCCGGCATCCGGGGGACTCTTTCCGGCGCCCGCGCCAACTCAACCCTTCGCGGGTCCGGTGGGCGGGGTGTCAGGCCAGGGCGGGGGGTGCGGCGAGCAGCGCCCGTGTGTTCGCCGTCCGGCGGCGGGTCACCGCGATCGTCGTCGCGACGAACGCCAGCGCCGCCCACACGATCATGCCGGCGAGTCCCGCACCGAGCCCGCCGGCGGGCGTGATCGCCGCCAGCAGCGCGGTGTAGGCGGGGGCGGTGGGCATGACTGCGGCGACCGAGGCGAGGATGCCGGGGATGGTCGAGACGATGCCGGTCGCCACCGCGAGCACCCCCACGAGCGTCGAGATCCAGCGGCCCGCGCCCCCGAAGACCGCGACGAGCGCCTGGTTGACCGCCGCGAACGAGACGCCCGCGACGACGGCGAGACCCGCGAAGGCGAACCAGGTGCCGGCGTCGTAGTTCGCCGCGATCTGGGCGACACCCGCGACGAGCAGGCCCTGGGCTGCCCCGATGCCGGCGGCCGGGGCGAGACTGCGCAGCGCCAGAAGCACGGACGGCCGCCGCGAGCTCAGCGCATGCCGCGGCACGGCCTGAAGCGCGATGAACGATCCGAGGCCGCCGAACCACAGCG
The DNA here is from genome assembly GCF_001897985.1 of Microbacterium sp. 69-7. Classification (NCBI taxonomy): domain Bacteria; kingdom Bacillati; phylum Actinomycetota; class Actinomycetes; order Micrococcales; family Microbacteriaceae; genus Microbacterium; species Microbacterium sp. 69-7. Next base: position 15,621 of record NZ_MKRU01000097.1, read on the forward strand.
CGAGCATCGCCAGGAGCGGGATCGCGGAGGCGCCGAAGAGGTTGGTGCCGATGCCGTCCGCGCTCACCGGGTTCGCGACGACCTTGGCGGTCGCGTCGGCCTGCTGCTGCGAGTACGTCGGGATCTGCGAGACCGCAGAGTCCAGGCCCTGCGCCAGCGAGCTGGATCCGGTGGCGAGCTGGTTCACACCGGTGCTGAGCTGGGTCGCGCCGTCGGCGAGCTGCGAAGCTCCGTCGGCGAGCTGCGAGGCGCCCGTCGACAGCCCGGTGGCGCCGGTGGCGGCCTGGCCGATGCCGCCGGCGAGCTGGCCGAGGCCGGACTGCAGCGACTGCGCCCCTCCGGCGAGCTGGTTCACGCCCTTCACCGCCTCGGGGACGGCCTCGTTCTTCAGGCCGTTCGCGTACCCCGCCGCGTAGCCGGCGTTCGTCGCGGAGCTCTGGACGTCCGGCGCCAACGTCAGCAGCGCGGCGCAGGTGGGCGTCTGCACCGGCGACGCCGGGTTGCAGGCGTTCTCCACGAGCTGCTTCTGGTACTTCGCCGCGAGCTCTTGCGTCGCCGTCGCCGCCGCCGACGCGTACTGCGCCGTGGTCGACACCGTGCCGCCGAGAGTGTTCGGAGTCGTGGCGGTGAACTGCGCCGACAGCTGGTTCAGCCCGTCGACGAGCTGACCGGCTCCGGCTGCGGAGCCTGTGGCCCCGGTCGCCAGCTTGTCGAGACCCGACGACAGGTCGCTCGCCCCCGTGCCGAGCTGACCTGCGCCCGAGGCGAGAGCGGTCGCACCGCTGGGCAGCTGAGCGGCGCCGGTGGCCGCCTGCTGCGCGCCGCTGGCGAGCTGGTCGGCACCGCCGGCGGCCTGACCGAGCTGGTCGTGCAGGTTCGTGAAGCCCATGAGCACGTTGGTGAGGTACTGCTGTGACACGGCGCTGCCGAACACGGATGCCGCGGTCTGCGTGATCGTCGCGGTGATCGCGCCGTCGACGACGCGGCCGTCCGGAGCGGTCTGGACCTGGATCGTAGCCTTCTCGGGCGTCTTCCCCGGTGCGGTCGAGGTCGCGGCGGCGGAGAAGTTCTCCGGAATCGTGACCACCGCGTCGTAGCTGCCGTCGGCGAGGCCCGCGGCCGCGTCGTCGGTGTTGGAGATCACCCAGTCGAGGTTGCTGGGCACATCGGGGGAGCCTTCCACCAGACCCGCGGTGAGCTGGCGGCCCAGCGGAGCCGTCTGCCCGTTGATCGTGACCGGCTTGTCGTTGTTCACGATCGCGGCGCGCACGTTGTCGAGGCGCTCGGTGGGGTTGTAGAGCGCCGCGAGCAGGATGCCGCCGATCAGCACGGGCAGCAGGAGCACGCCGAGCAGCGTGAGCCAGGTGACGGGGCGACGGGAGCGGGCGCGTTCGAGGGAGAGAGTCATGCGGAGATCACCTGCGTGGGAGAGTCGGCGGTGCCGGTGGTGAGGGCCAGCGCGGTCACGCTCTGGCGGTGGGCGTCGGCGAGCACGTCGAGGGCGGGGCCCTCGCGACGGGCGGAGGCGACGATGGTGAGCGGATGGACGGGAGCACCGCTGCGGGTGGTGCGGGCGGCGGCGCGCTCCTGTGCGTCGCGCAGCAGCGCGGCAGCCTGATCGCGGTCGGCGCCGGTCAAGGTGTCGAGACCGTCGATGACGACCATCGTGGTTCCGCCGGCGAGCGCCCGGCGCAGCTCGGTGAGGGGCGCGGCGGCGCCGTCGAGCAGTGCGACACCGACGTGCGCGCGCACCCAGGCGCCGCGTCCGGGCAGCAGGTGACCCGCGACGCGCAGGCGTCCTTCGCTCGGGTCGACTCGGCCCGCGACGGTGAGGACGAAGGCGCGACCGGCGCGCGGATCGGCCGCGGTCGCCAGGAGCGTGCCGCCTTGCTCGAGCCGGATGGAGGAGGTGCGGAACAGCGTGATGTCGCCGACCCCCTTGCCGCCCTCGACGCGGACGGACAGGTCGTCTGCGGCCAGCGCGCCGGTGTAGTCGGGCTCCGGCCACGCGGTCAGTGCGAGCTCGCGTTCGACGGCCTCGCCCTCGATGTCGAAGTGCGGCAGTGCACGGTCGAGCCACCTCGGCATCCACCATGCCTTCTCGCCCAGCAGTGCCATGATCGCCGGTCCGAGCGTCATACGCACGAGGAAGGCATCGACGGCGATGCCGACGGCGAGTCCGAGCGCGATCGGTTTGATCGACGTATCGCCTTCGGGGATGAAGGCCGCGAAGACCGCGAACATGATGACCGCGGCGGCGGTCACCACGCGCGCCGACGCCGTGAAGCCGCTGCGCACCGCCCCGACGGCCGTCTGCCGATCGGCCCGTCCGCCGCGAGCGCGTCGGGTGTGCACGTAGTCCTCGCGCATGCGGGAGACGAGGAAGACCTCGTAGTCCATCGCGAGCCCGAACAGCACGCCCATGAGGATGATCGGCATGAAGCTGATCACCGGACCGGTGCGCGTCACGTGCAGCGCGTCGGCCAGCCAGCCCCACTCGAACACCGCCGCGACGGCGCCGAATGCGGCGAGGATCGACAGCAGGTAGCCCAGGGTCGCCTTCAGCGGCACCCAGATCGAGCGGAACACGATCATCAGCAGGATGAACGACAGGCCGACGACGAAAAGGCCGAACGGCAGCAGGGCGGCCCCCAGGCGGTCGGAGATGTCGATCGCGATCGCCGTGAAGCCGGTGACCTTGAGGTCGATGCCGTACTTCTGCAGCCATTCGTCGTGGTGGGCGCGCAGCTCCCGCACGAGGTCGGCCGTCTGCGGGGCATCCGGTGCCGTGGTCGGCACGATCTGGACGAGACCCGTGTCGGCGGTCTGGTTCGGAGTGGCGAGGGCGACCGTCTTCACGCCGGGGATCTTCTCGACGTCGGCCTTCAGGTCCGCCATGAGCGTCAGTGGGTCGGTCGAGGTGACGATCGTGCCGGCGAGGATGAGTGGTCCGTTCGCGCCCGGCCCGAAGTGCTCGGCGGTCAGGTCGTAGGCCTGCCGCGCTTCGCTGGAGGCGGGCTGCATTCCCGCGTTCGGCAGGGCGAGCTGCAGGCTCGACGCGGGAATCGCCGCGATGCCGAGCACCAGGATCACCGACAGGGCGCTGACGACCGGATGCCGGGTCACGAGCGCCACCCACGGGTTCGTCTTCTTCGAAGCTGCCGACGCCGCCGGTGCGGCGCTGTCCTCGGCATCCCCCCGCGTGCGCGCCGCGCGGCGGCGGCGCCCGAACGGGATGCCGCGCCCCAGACCCCGCGGCCAGCCGGCGACGCGGCCCTTGGCGAAGCCGAGGAGCGCCGGGGTGAGGGTGACGGCGACGGCGACCGCGACGGCGACGGCGCCCGCGGCGGCCAGACCCATCGTGGTGAGGAAGGGGATGCCGGCAAAACCCAGACCGACGAGGGCGATCAGCACCGTGACACCGGCGAACATGACGGCGGAGCCGGCCGTCCCGGTCGCGCGCGCGGCGGACTCCTCGGGATCGATACCGGCGCGCACCTGGTCTTGATGTCGCGCGACGATGAACAGCGCGTAGTCGATGCCGACGGCCAACCCGAGCATGATCGCGAGCATCGGCGTCGTGGAGGACACCGTCGCGAAGGCCGTCGAGGCGAAGATCAGCACCACCGAGAGCACCACCCCGATGATCGCGCTGACGAGGGGGAACCACGCGACGGCGAGCGATCGGAACGTGATGATGAGCACGAACAGCGCCACGAGCACGCCGATGATCTCCGTCACCGACAGGCTGGGCAGCGAGGTCGAGAACAGATCACCACCGACCACGACCGTCGACCCGGCCGGGAGCGCCGTGCCGAGACTCGTGGCCATGTCTTGAAGGGCGGTCTTCGTGGCGGCGGGGACGTTGGTGACACTGCCCTCGAACTGCAGGCGGATGAGCGCGGCCTGGCCGTCGTCGCTGACCATGCCGGTCACGTTCTTGTTGAACGGATCGGTGACCGCCAGCACGCCGTCGAGCTTTCCGAGATCGGTGACGGTCGTCGCGATCTGGTCGTTGTAGGGCGCGTCGTCGACGTGTTGACCGGGCGCCGCCACGATCACGTACTGCGCACTGGTGCCGGCGGCCTGAGGGAAGGTGCGGTTGAGAAGCTCCAGGCCCTCCTGCCCTTCGGTCCCTGGGATGGAGAAGGAGTTGTCGAACCCCTTCACGGCGCCGGTGGCGACACCCACCCCGACGGCGCCGCCGATCACGCCCAGCAGCAGCAGCCACGACATGAGGACCCGCCAGGAGTGGCGGTACGACCAGCGGCCGAGCGAAAACAGAAGTGTGGACACGGGGTGCTCCGGTTCAGACGTTCGGGACAGTGACGGACAGGGAATGTTCGATACACCGCTGTATCCGATACACAGATGTATCCTAAGAGCAGGGATTCGCGCAATCCTGAGCACTCGATGTGAACTGAGACGCGACAGCGACGGCGGCGCCGCCGTCGTCAACGGAGGGAGGGACAGTGACCGACGTCGCCGACCGCACGGATGCCGGCCGCCCGCCCAGCCAACGCCGGGAGCAGACCCGCGCTCGCCTGCTGGATGCCGCCCACGAGGTCTTCTCGGAGGTCGGCATGGACGCCGCCTCCGTGGAGGCGATCTGCGAACGGGCCGGCTTCACGCGCGGCGCGTTCTACTCGAACTTCGAGTCCAAAGATGAGCTGTTCCTGGCGCTCGTCACGCGCCTGTCCGACGCCAAGCTGGACGCGGTGGAGAGCCGGGTGCAGCGCCTCTCACCCGATGGCCAGATCGACATCTCCGATCTCGTCGGTCACCTCGGAGCGCCCTTCGGTGAGGAGATGGACCCCCACCTGCTGACCGAGATCCGCGCCCAGGCTCTGCGCGATGAGCGTCTGGCCGACGCTTTCCTCACGCTGCAGCGACGCGTACTCGAGCGGATCGAGGGCTTTCTCCAGCACATCGTCGCCACCTACGGGCTCACGCTCCGGATGCCGATCCCCGATGCGGCGCGCGTGCTTCTGGACGTCTCGAATGAGACCTGCACGACGGCCACCCTGGAGGGCAAGTCCTCCGGTCGCATCACGGACGACCTTCGTCGCCGTATCGAAGCCCTCGTGCCGGCGATCGTCGCCGACGGCGGCGCCGCGGTCTTCCGCTCCTAAACGCTCCTAGATCAGCGCGGCGCAGCGCTCGAGGCGTTCGAGCCACCAGGTGCGACGATCGGGGGATGCCGCGTGGCGGGCCAGAAGCGCGGCATCCGGTGTCACACGCCCGAGCGGCAGGCTGCCGTCGACGGGCCGCAGCGGTGCGCGCGTGACGTCGGCGGCGAGCAGCGATGCCGTACCGAGGCCGCAGTCGTAGGGCAGTTCAGGGAGCGCGGCCGCCAAGGTCACACCCATCGCTAGGCCGATGCTCGTGTCGAGGGCGCTGGAGACGACCGCGGGAAGGCCCGCGTCGGCGACGATCGACAGGGCGCGCGCGACCCCGCCGAGCGGCTGCGCCTTGACGACGAGCAGGTCGGCGGCGCCCCGGCGCGCAACGTCGAGGGGGTCCGCCGCCTTGCGCACCGATTCGTCGGCGGCGATGGGCAGGTCCCAGTCGGCGAGGCGCTCGCGCAGCTCGGCGAGCTCGGCGACCGACGCGCAGGGCTGCTCGAGGTACTCCAGGTCGAACCCGGCGAGGGCGTGGGCGGCATGTTCGGCCTCATCGACGTTCCAGCCGCCGTTCGCGTCGACTCGCACGCGACCCTCGGGACCCATCGCCGCCCGCACCGCGCGCACCCGCGCGACATCGTCGGCGAGCGTCTGCCCGCGCTCGGCGACCTTGACCTTCGCGGTGCGGCAGCCGTCGAAGCGGGCGAGCAGCGCAGGCACGTCCGCCGCCGCCACGGCGGGGACGGTCGCGTTCACCGGAACTCGATCGCGCACCGGCTCGGGCTGGCGCTGCCAGCCGTAGTCGATCGCGGCCGCCAGCCAGACAGCGGCTTCCGCGTCGTCGTACTCGAGGAACGGCGAGAACTCCGTCCATCCTTCGGGGCCTTCGACCAGCACGGCCTCGCGGTGCTCGACACCGCGGAAGCGCGTGACGAGGGGGAGTGAGACCACGTGCGCCGTCGAGAGGAGATCGTCGACGGACGGCGTCGTCACGGAATGAAGTTCACGTAACGCGCTTGGCTGACGGCGAGGTGCTGGGCGTGCAGCATCTCCTGCTCGCGGCTGGGCTTTCGCGCGTTGCGCTGATCGTGGGTCTCGGGCGGGCCGAGCACGGCGTCGCGGATGCGGGTGAAGATCGTTCGGATCGACATGATGCCTCCTTTCATCCACCTTGTCACACGACGCCGCCGCACAGAAGGCGGTGACCGTAGAATCGGGCGGTGACCGCCTCGATCGCCGCCGCCCGCTTCGCGCTCGACATCGACGGTGTGCCCCGCACCGCCCGCGCACAGGCGCTGCTCGACACCCTGTCGGAGCGGGTCGTGATCGCCGACGGCGCGATGGGAACGATGCTGCAGCGCCACGATCTGCAGATCGACACCGACTTTCACGGCCTCGAGGGCTGCAACGAGATCCTCAACGTCACACGTCCCGATGTGGTCGGTGCGATCCACGACGCCTACTTCGCCGTCGGCGTGGATGCCGTGGAGACGAACACGTTCGGGGCTAACTGGTCGAACCTGTCGGACTACGGCATCGACGACCGCATCACGGAGCTCGCCGCCGCGGGCGCGCGGATCGCGCGCGAGCGCGCCGAGGCGGCCGAGGCGGTCGACGGACGGATGCGCTGGGTGCTCGGGTCGATGGGGCCCGGGACGAAGCTGCCGAGCCTCGGCCACACCACCTACGCCCATCTGAAGGAGACGTTCGCGCTCCAGGCGGAAGGCCTCATCGACGGCGGCGCCGATGCGTTCCTCGTCGAGACGAGCCAGGACCTGCTGCAGACCAAAGCCGCGATCAACGGGTGCAAGCAGGCGATCGTGGCCCGCGGCATCCGGCTGCCGATCTTCGTCGAGGTGACGGTGGAGACGACGGGCGCGATGCTCATGGGCTCCGAGATCGGGGCGGCGCTGACCGCGCTGGAACCGCTCGGGGTCGATGCGATCGGGCTGAACTGTGCGACGGGACCGGCCGAGATGAGCGAGCACCTGCGCCACCTCTCGAAGCACTCGTCCGTGACGATCGCGTGCATGCCCAACGCCGGGCTGCCGGTGCTGACCGCCGACGGCGCCCACTATCCCTTGACACCGGCGGAACTCGCGACCGCGCACGAGCAGTTCGTCCGCGAGTTCGGGATCGGGCTCATCGGCGGATGCTGCGGCACCACGCCCGAGCACCTCGCCGCGGTCGTGGACCGGGTGGGCCGGCTCTCCGTGGCGACCCGCACCCCTGACCGCGAGACACCGCCGGGGCACCGAGACACCGAGAGTGCACCGGTGTCTCGGCGCGAGAACGGTGTCTCGCTGGCGTCAGCGATCGAGACCGAGCCGGGCGTCGCGTCGCTGTATCAGCACGTGCCGTTCCGGCAGGATGCCAGCCACCTCGCGATCGGGGAGCGCACCAACGCGAACGGGTCGAAGGCGTTCCGCGAGGCGATGCTCGAGGGCCGGTGGGAGGACTGCGTCGAGATCGCACGTGGGCAGATCCGCGTCGGCGCGCATCTGCTGGACGTGTGTGTCGACTACGTCGGCCGCGACGGGGTCGACGACATCCGCGAGGTCGTGTCGCGGTTCGCCTCGGCATCCACTCTTCCGCTCGTGATCGACTCGACCGAGCCCGCCGTCATCCAGGCGGGGCTGGAACTGATCGGCGGGCGGCCCGTCGTGAACTCCGTCAACTACGAGGACGGCGACGGCCCGGCATCCCGCTTCGGGCGCATCATGCCGCTCGTCAAGGAGCACGGCACCGCGGTCATCGCCCTGACGATCGACGAGCAGGGTCAGGCGCGCACCGCGGCGGACAAGCTGCGCATCGCGTCGCGGCTCGTCGACGAGCTCGTCGGGGCGTGGGGCATGCGGGTCGAGGACATCATCGTCGACTGCCTCACGTTCCCGATCGCGACCGGCCAGGAAGAGACCCGTCGCGACGCGATCGAGACCATCGAGGCGATCCGCGGCCTCGTGGCGAAGTACCCGGGCATCAACACGACGCTCGGTGTGTCGAACGTGTCGTTCGGGCTCAACCCCGCCGCCCGCTCGGTGCTCAACTCCGTGTTCCTGCACGAGGCGACGCAGGCGGGGCTGACCAGCGGCATCATCGACGCCGCGAAGATCGTGCCGTTGGCCTCCCTCCCCGACGAGCAGCGGAAGGTCGCGCTCGACCTCGTCTGGGATCGGCGTGAATGGGATGCCGACGGGGCCCTCACCTACGACCCGCTCGCGACGATGCTCGACCTGTTCGCCGGGGTCGACACGGCGGCCCTCCGCGACCAGCGCGCCGCAGAGCTCGCGGCGCTCCCGGTCGGCGAGCGACTCGAGCGCCGGATCATCGACGGGGAGCTCAAGGGTCTCGAGGCCGACCTCGACCTGGCGCGCGCCGGCGATGCGGATGCCGCGCCGCTCAGCCCGCTGCAGATCATCAACGACCACCTGCTGGAGGGCATGAAGGTCGTCGGCGAACGGTTCGGATCGGGCCAGATGCAGCTGCCGTTCGTGCTGCAGTCCGCCGAAGTGATGAAGACCGCGGTCGCCCTGCTCGAGCCGCACATGGAGAAGACCGACGAGGCCGGCAAGGGCACGATCGTGCTGGCGACCGTCCGCGGCGACGTGCACGACATCGGCAAGAACCTCGTCGACATCATCCTCACCAACAACGGCTACACGGTGATCAACCTGGGCATCAAGCAGCCGATCGCCGACATCATCGCCGCCGCCGAGGAACACGACGCCGATGTGATCGGGCTCTCGGGGCTGCTCGTCAAGTCGACCGTCGTGATGAAGGAGAACCTCGAGGAGCTCATGGCCCGAGGCCTCGGCACGAGGTGGCCGGTCATCCTCGGCGGCGCGGCTCTCACCCGCGCATACGTCGAACAGGATCTCGCGGAGCTCTTCGAGGGCGAGGTCCGCTACGCGAAGGACGCGTTCGAGGGGCTCGCCCTCATGGAGCCGCTCGTGCGGATCGCGCGCGGCGAAGCACCGGATGCCGTCGGCCTGCCGCCGCTGAAGAAGCGCATCCATGCGGCGGGGTCGCGTCTGACCCTCACCGAGCCCGAGGCGATGCCGGCGCGGTCGGACGTGGCATCCGACAATCCCGTGCCCGCCCCGCCGTTCTGGGGGACGCGCATCGTCCGCGGCATCGCGCTCGCCGACTACGCCGCGTTCCTCGACGAGCGGGCGACCTTCATGGGGCAGTGGGGGCTGAAGCCCGGCCGCGGCGAGGGCGGACGGTCGTATGAGCAGCTCGTCGAGACCGAGGGCCGGCCGCGCCTGCGGTACTGGCTCGACCGCATCCTCGCCGAGCGCATGCTCGACGCCTCGGTCGCCTACGGGTACTTCCCGGTCGTGTCGGAGGGCGATGACATCGTCGTGCTGCACCACGGCGACGACCCGACCGGCCTGCTCGGGCGGGCGGGACTGCTGGCGCCGGACGGCGGGTCGGGCGGCGCGCTCGGAGCCGACCGGCTGCGCTTCCACTTCCCGCGCCAGCGCCGCGACCGGCACCTGAACCTCGCCGACTTCGTACGCTCACGCGCGTCGGGACAGATCGACGTCCTGCCGGTGCAGCTCGTGACCGCCGGAGCGGCGATCGACGCCGTGACCGCGAAGATGTTCGCGGAGGACCGCTACCGCGACTACTACGAGCTGAACGGGCTGGTCATGCAGCTGACCGAGGCGCTCGCCGAGTTCTGGCACGCCCGCATCCGCGCCGAGCTCGGTTTCGCCGCGGAAGACCCGGCCGACACCGCGGGATTGTTCACGCTCGACTACCGCGGCGCGCGGTTCTCGCTCGGCTACCCGGCCTGTCCCGACATGGAGGACCGCCGCAAGGTCGTCGAGCTGCTGCGTCCGGAGCGGATGGGCGTCGAGCTCAGCGAAGAGCTGCAGCTGCACCCCGAGCAGTCCACCGACGCGTTCGTGTTCCACCACCCCGAGGCGACCTACTTCTCGGTCTGAACGGGGCGCGGCATCCGTCGCCGTTCAGCTTTGCGGCAGGGCGGCGACGTGGGCGGCGATGCGGGCGAACACCGTCTGCTGGGCGGCGTACGACGCGCGCCAATCGCCGGGGATCAGCAGGCTGTGGTCGGCATCGGCGACCTCGGCGACGTGCGCCCGAGTGCCGTCGATGCGGTCGCGGCGCCAGGCGGCATCCGCTGTTCCCGCCACGACGAGGTGATCCTCGGATGCCGCGTTCAGCGCCTGCGCGACGACGTCGTGATGCACCAACGGGGTGAGCCAGACACCCGGGATGCCGGCGGCGATCGCGAGCGGTGCGGCGAAGGTGCCCAGCGACTTGGCGACGACGAGGTCGGGGACGCCCTCGAGTAGCGCTGTCACGTCTGCCCAGGCTCGGCGGCCGAACGCGGCCGGATCGTCGGCTGCGGCATCCGTCCACGCGACGGCGTGCACGTTCCAGCCCGTCTCGGCGAGCATCAGTCCGCTCCAGTGAAGCAGGGGCGCCTGCGCCGTGTAGCCGCGCCCAGGGAGCAGGACCGCCGTGCGGGCGGCATCCGCGTCGGGGGTGAGGCGGTGCAGGACGACCATTCCGCGATGCTAGCGGCCCGCGGCTGGGGTCCGGCGGCGGAGCAGGACCGACGCTCCGACGGCGATCAGCGCGATGAGCGCCGCGAAACTCAGGGCGTACAGCGGTCCGGCCCACGGCGAGTAATCGCCGCCGTTGATCTGGAACGTGTCGGCCATCCCCATGCCGATGTCGAACGATGCCCAGAAGTAGCCGGGGGCGCCGAGCACGATGAGTGCGAGGTAGACGCTCGCGACCGAGGTGATGGAGAGGTCACGGCGGCGGACGGTGACGATGAGCGCGGCGATCGCGAGGAGGGGGCCGATCGCGAGGGTGATGTAGACGCGGAGCGGGCCCGACCACTGTCTGGCCGCTGTCATCGCGTCGTGGATCTCCCCGACCGTGTACCCGGGCATCGCGGCGAGCGGGTTCACGATCAGGATGTGGACCGCCGCCCAGGCGGCGTAGGCCACCACGAGCACCGTTCCGGCGACGGCGAGGGCGAGGTTTCGCCGCTGATGCGCATCCATGCCGTCATCTTGCCGGATATGCCGCCACGACGGCATCCTCCCCGCGCGAACGGCGAAGCTCGGCGGCCGGGTGTCAGCCGACGCGGGCGCCGCACATGCCGCACACGCCCGTGGCGGGCACCTGCACGAAGCAGTCGGGGCAGAGCGCGGCCTCGCGCTCGGGGATGATCGGTGCGGGCGCCTTGCGCGGCGCCGCCGAGCCGGCGGCGGCGCGCGTGCGGCGAGCGCGTTCGGGTACCGCGGCGGCGGGTGCGAGCTTCGCGGCCGGCTTGTGGTCGGAGCAGTAGAACCGCACGAAGCCGGCGGGGTTCGTCGGATGCCGGTGCTTCACCACCCACAACGCCTCGCGCGGCCACGGCTCACTCGTGGGACCGCAGCCGGAGCATCGCGTGGCATCGCCGGGCACGGCCTCGGCTGCGGCGACGGGCAGCTCGAAGGGGAGGGCATCGCGCCAGTCCGAGGAGTTCCTGATCTGCACGATTCGTCCTTCCGGCGGCATCCTCGGGTGGATCACGCCGTGCCCCATTCTCCCACGCCGGTGGATGCGCGTGCCCCGCCTCACCGGCCGCGACGACGCAGAAGCGGTTGCCTTCAGGGTCTCGGCGGAGAGGTCGCCGACGCGGATCACCTCCGACCCGACGGTGAGGATCAGTCGCGGCTTCCGTTGCGCGCCGTGACCGTGATCCACGCCTCTGCTGCGTGCGGTGAGGACGAATCCCGCACCTCGACGTCGGTCCAGCCGGCGGCGACGAACGCGTCGGCGAGAGCATCCTCACGCCAGAGGACGAAGTGTCGGGGCACCTCGAGTTTCGCGTCCGACCAGTGCTCGCCATCGCCCTTCTTGAATGACGCGATCATCACGCCGCCCCGTCTCGTCGCCATACGCGCGCGGCTCAGCACGCCGCCCAGTCGTGGTCGCGCCACGTGCAGCAGGACGGCGCTGGCGAAGACCCCGTCGTACGGTCCGCCGAAGTCGGCATCGCGCACGTCGAGCAGCCGTGCGCGATGACCAGCGTCGTGCTGCATGGCCACGAAGGATGCCGCGGCATCCGTGCGATCGACCGCAAAACCGGCCGCTTCCAGCGCGTCGGCGTCGCGACCCGGGCCGCTGCCGAGTTCCAGCACGCACGAACCCACGGGCAGCCGTGCGGCGAGCTCGGCGACGAGCGGCGATGGCGTCGCGGGCGTGCGCTGCGCGTAGCGCCGGGCGTGCGCGCGGTACGCGTCGAGCGTGAGCTCGGCCGGCTCCCCCAGAGGGTCCAGGAGGCAGTCGTAGCGCTGTCTGGTCGGCCAGCGCGGGTCGCGTGGCGCGTCTGCGACGACGAAGCCGAGGCGACGGTAGAAGTCCACGGCGTCGTCATCGGTGCTCGCATAGAGGGGTCGCGTCGGGTCGACGCGGCGCGCGGCATCCACGAGACGAGAGCCGAGCCCCGTTCCGCGTGCCTCGTGTGCGACGGCGATGTAGTGCAGATCGGTGCGGTCTTCGCCGTGCGTGTCGGCGCCGAACGCGGCGAAGCCGAGCACGCTGCCGTCGACCGTCCCGACGACGGTCATGGTGGGCAGCTCGACGTCGCGGATGCGGATGAGGGCGTCGGTGTCGAGACCCGCAGCCTCCCCGAGCAGGGCGAGGAATCCGTCGGTGTCGATCTCCTCGGCCGTCAAACGCCGCACCGTTGCCGTCACGATTCGACTGTAGCGAGAGCACTCCGAGGGCGTGCGCCGGGGCCCTGTGGTGGCGCGGCTGCCACCGGCTTCGCCCGGCGCAGGCAGCGCAGCACGGCGCGACCGACGAGACAGATCCCGACGGTCGTGGTGAGCGCGCGCACCGTGTCCCAGCTGACGGTCGATGTCACGAACGAGTAGACGAGGAAGGTGCCCAGGTTCTGAGGCAGTGGCGCTCCGGGAACGTACGAGATCGACGTTCCGGCGCCCACGGCGAACGGCCAGAACCACATGTTCATGATGAGTCCGAACGCGTACGCGGCGGCGACGCCGTATCCCACGAGCATCGCGATCTCCGCCCCGCCGCGCACCCGTCGCGGCAGGAGCCCCGCGCCGGCCGCGACCCACGCGCAGGCGAACATCTGGAACGGCAGCCACGGCCCGACGCCTCCCCACAGCAACGCCGACAGCCCCACGGATGCCGCGCCCAGCAGCAGCCCGAAACGAGCGCCGTAGGCGCGGCCGGCGAGGATGAGGAGCACGAACAGCGCCTCCACGCCGCCGACGCCGGTGCTCGCGATGCGGACGGCTGCGCCGATGGCGGCGAGCACCGCCAGCAGCGCCAGCGTCTGCGCCGAGCGGACTGTCGTGTCGAGCGCCGCGAGGGTGGCGAGTGCTGCCAGGGGAGCGAGGGCCAGCGCGATCGGACCGATGGCGGCCTGCGCCTGTGCGGGGAGGGCGGTCGCGGCGAGCGGCCAGACAAACGCGGCAGCGGCGACGACGTTCGCGGCGACCAGCGCGACGGTCAGCGCGGGGCGTGGCCGCGGTGCCCGGGCGGTGGTCCGCGCTCGTGTGTTCCGAACTCCTCCGATCTCGTCCGGTTCGGAGGTTCTCGCCGCCTCCGAGGGATGCGCGCGCGCGGAGTGGAGGAGTTCGGCACGCGGTCGATGCCTGGCGCCGCGGTCTTCGCCCGGCGCGGCGGCAGGCGCGGTCGCGGGGGCGGAGGCGGTGCCCATGGCGGACAGACGACCGGCGTCCATGCCGAGCACCACGTCGGCGCGGGAGATCACCACGGAGTCGTGGGTCGCGACGAACACGGCGGTCCCGGCCGCCGCGATGCGCGTAACGGCGGTATCGACCATCCGCCGTGCGTCGTGGTCGAGTCCGCGTGTCGGTTCGTCGACCAGCAGCACGCGGGGGCGCGCTGCCGTCTGGATCGCGAGCGCCAGGCACCGCCGCTGGCCTGCGGACAGGTCGCGCGGATGCCGAGGCCCCAGCAGCCGGGCCCGCTCGCCGCGTCCGAGCAGCGCGGCCACGCGGGCGATGGTGGTCCCGACCGGCAGGTGCGCCCGCCGGTCGGCGCGGCGACATTCCGCGGCGACCGTGTCGCGCACGAACAGCGCGTCGGCGTCGTCGGGCACCAGCCGCACGTCGCGAGCGTGCGCGCCCGTGGCGAGGGCGACCAGAAGGCTCGACTTGCCGGCTCCGTTGGGCCCGACCAGCGCCACCACCTCGCCCGGGTGCAGCGTCACGGCGACATCGTCGACGGCCAGGCGCTGCCCGTAGCGGACGGTCACCCGCGTCGAGAGCGCCGGTTCACAACTCCGGAGATCCGTAGCGGTCGCGGCCCGCGACGGCCCTTCGACGGGGAGGGGAGGCGGAAACTCCGGAGTTGTGAACGGCGCGGGTCGGGTGGTGACGGTCGCGGGCGTCGCTGCGGACGCCGCGGTGAGATGCAGCCATACGTCCGCGACGCCGGTGAGCTCGGCGCCGCGGTGTTCGGCGACGATGACGCACATGCCGGCCTCGTGCGCGAGTGCGCCCAGCAGCGTCACGATCCGGGAGCGCGCGGCGCGGTCGAGGTCGGCGAGGGGTTCATCCACGAGCAGCAGCACCGGCTGCTCGATGATGGCGGCGGCGATGGCGACGAGCGTCGCCTGGCCGGCCGAGAGCTCCCGCAGCGGCCGGTCGAGCAGTCCGGCGACACCCGCCCGCCCGGCGACGTCGCGAACACGCTCGTCGACGAGCACGCGGGCGAGCCCGCGCAGCTCCAGCGCCAGCCCGATCTCATCGCGTACGTTCGTCGTCACGAACCCGACGCGGGGGTTCTGCAGCACCACGCCGACGAGCCGCGACAGGTCGCGCGGCGGCGTGTCGGCGCGATCGTGCCCCGCGATCGACAGGCCGCCGTCGAGCCACCCGCCGTCGAGATGGGTGTGCAGCCCGCTCAGGGCACGCAGCAGGGTGGTCTTGCCCGAGCCGGTGGCGCCGGTGAGCACCGTCAGCGAGCCGCTGCGGATGCCGTCGCTCACCGCATCCGCCCCGACGCTCGACCCGTCGATCGTCAGGACGGTGTCGTCACCGAACCCGAGCGCGAGAGGTCCGTGCGCGATCGGAGAGCGGCAGTCGCCCTCGATCCTGCGACCTGCGTAGCCGCGCAGCTCCAGAGACGCGCCGACGGCGGTGGCACGCTCGATGGTCGCCTCCAGCACCGGCGCGAGGATGCGCACCCCCGCGCCGAACCCGCGCTCGCCGCGCAGGCGTTGCGCGCGCCGGGCCGTGCGTGCCGCATCGGCGAGCGCCGGAAGCGTGGCCCACGCGATCGACAGCGCCCGCGCGAGCCCCTGGAAGGGACCGCGCCGCGCCCCGCGCGCGAGCAGTCGCGGCAGATCGAGCAGTGCGCTGAGCACCCCGAAGACGATGATCGTCAGCGCGATCGGCAGTGCGCCGACCACGGCCGTCGCCAGCCCGTCGGCCGTGACCGGGCCGAACATCCGAACGTGGGCGAGCGGCGGAGCGAGTCGCCACACCGGCAGCGGCAGCAGCACCGCGCCGGTGCCGTCCACGCCGTGGAAGAGCACCCGGTACACGACCCGGACCGCCACGAAGCCGACCGCCAGAGCGAGGGCGGCGCGCAGGGGACCGGGGCGGAAGCTCACGCGCCGAGATTACGCGCGTCGGCAGCGATCAGCGGCAGTGGTGCTCACGCCGCCGGTGCAGCGGGGGCGCCGTCGAGGGTGAACAGCAACTCCACGCTCTCGCCGGGCTGTGCCGTCAGCGTCGACAGGCCCTCCTGCGCATAGTCCCAGGCTCCGTCGGCCGGCTTGGTCCACAGGGCCCAGTAGGCGAACGCCGCGGGCATGGCGTCGCACTTCTCGATGTACGCGGGGTCCTGCGCCGAGCCGACCGGAGCGGATGCCGAGGGCAGCCCGTTGACGCGGCAGACGACCTGGTCGCCGTACTGCTTCGTGCCCTCGATGCTCAGACCCGCGGCGGCGACGACGTCGGCCACCGCGACCTTGTCCATCGTGGGGAAGCACCAGGACTGAGACGAGCCGCCCGTCAGCGCCGACGAGTCGACGGCCAGAGTGACGCCCTTCCCCGTCGGGCAGGCGTCGGCCACGATGGTCTGCGCCGGCGTCGGCGATTCGGTCTCGGCGCGCTGCGCACTGCCGGTCGACGCACAGGCGGACAGGCCGAGCGCGAGGGTGCCGGCGGCGAGCAGGGTCAGGATGCGGGGAGTCGACGTCACCGCTCCAGCGTAGGGGAGCGGCAGGTGCGTCCCGGCCGGATCACGGCCCCCGCGCGTAGGCTGGGCGGGTGACCGACTCCTTCGTCTCCGAGCTGTTCGATCCCGCGGAGTGGATGCTCGCTGCGGGTGCGGACGCGTACACCGACATCACGGCGCACGTCTCGCGCGACGGTCGCATCGCGCGCATCGCGTTCGACCGTCCCGAGGTGCGAAACGCCTTCCGCCCGCACACCGTCGACGAGCTCTACCGCGCCCTCGACATCGCCCGCCAGGACCCGCGCATCGGGGTCGTGCTGCTGACGGGCAACGGTCCGAGCCCGAAGGACGGCGGCTGGGCGTTCTGCTCGGGTGGCGACCAGCGCATCCGCGGTCGCGATGGCTACACGTACGCCGCCGACGACGCGACCGCTCCCGACCCGGCACGCGCCGGTCGCCTCCACATCCTCGAGGTGCAGCGCCTCATCCGTTTCATGCCGAAGGTCGTCATCGCGGTGATCCCGGGGTGGGCCGCGGGCGGAGGGCACTCGCTGCACATCGTGTGCGACCTGTCGATCGCGAGCGCCGAGCACGGCCGTTTCAAGCAGACGGATGCCGATGTCGGATCGTTCGACGCGGGTTACGGCTCGGCGTACATGGCCCGCCAGGTCGGCCAGAAGATCGCCCGTGAGGTGTTCTTCCTCGCCGAGGAGTACTCGGCCGCCCGTGCCTACGAGATGGGTGCGGTCAATCGCGTCGTGCCGCATGCGGAACTCGAGCGCGAGGCGGTCGCGATGGCGCGGACGATCCTCGGCAAGTCGCCGACGGCGATCCGCATGCTGAAGTTCGCGTTCAACGCGATCGATGACGGGATGGTGGGTCAGCAGGTGTTCGCGGGGGAGGCGACCCGACTCGCGTACGGCACCGACGAAGCCGTCGAAGGCCGCGATGCCTTTCTACAGAAGCGCGATCCCGACTGGTCGCCGTACCCGTACCACTACTGACCTCCCCGGAGACGAACGTGCGCCTGGAGAGGGTCGACGCGACGGATGCCCGCGCGGTGCTGCGCGGTCTGCGCTCGGCGGTGCTCGGCGCCGGGCCCGCGATCGCGCTCGGCGGAGAGGACGACCTGCCTCGGGAGGTGCCGGCCGGGACGGCGGTGGTGGTCACCACGTCCGGTTCCAGCGGCTACCCGAAGGCCGTCGCGCTCAGCCGGTCGGCGCTGACGGCGTCGGCGATGGCGACGGCCGCGCGCATCGGCAGCGGATCGTGGCTGCTCGCGCTGGCTCCCGGCTACATCGCCGGTGTGCAGGTGCTGGTGCGCGCGCTCGTCGCAGGCAACGAGCCTGCTGTCGTCGCGGGACCGTTTCGTACCGCGTCGTTCGTGGCGGCGGCATCCTCGATGGCGTCCAGTCGCGGGGGCGAGCGGGTGCCGACGTTCACCTCGCTCGTCCCCGCACAGCTGCAGACGCTTCTCGACGAGCCCGCCGGATGCCGCGCGCTCGCCGGCTTCGCGGCGGTGCTCGTGGGTGGGCAGGCCCTGCCGCCGGCGCTCGCCGCGCGCGCGAACGAGGCCGGCATCCGTATCGTGCGCACGTACGGATCGAGTGAGACGGCCGGCGGCTGCGTGTACGACGGCATCCCGCTCGACGGCGTGGGCGTGCGCATCGTCGACGGGGAGGTGCACGTGTCGGGGCCGACACTCGCGGACGGCTACCTCGGCGAGCCGGAGCGCACCTCCGCCGCGTTCGTGCGCGACGACGCGGGTGTGCGCTGGTACCGCACCGGCGACGCCGGTCGCTTCGACGGTCGGCTGACGGTCACCGGCCGCCGCGACAACGTCATCGTGTCGGGTGGAGTCAACGTCTCGCTCGACCGTGTCGAGCGGATCGTCCGCACCCTGCCCGGATTCGTCGACGCGGTCGTGGTGCCGGTCGCCGACGAGCGCTGGGGTGAGGCGTCGATCGTCGTCGCGGTCGGCGCCTCATCGTCGGATGCACCGGTCGATGCCGACCTGCCGGCCGTCCGCGACCTCGTCGGCGATGAGCTCGGCGCCCCGGCGCGGCCGCGTGCCATCCTTCGGGTGCCGCGACTGCCGACGCTCCCCAGCGGTAAGCCCGACCGGGCCGCCCTCACGGCGCTCGCGCGCACGTGGGCGGAGAGCTCCGGCGACAGCCGCTGATGCGGGCCGCCGGCGTCACAGCGGATCTATGCCCATCCGGGCATAGGATTCTGGCGTGGCAGGCAGCACCCGGAAGAAGAAGTCGCGCGCGGCGCATCACGCGAAGCAGAAGCCGCGCGGCAATCCGCAGCGCGCGCGTGTGTCGGGCGATCCCGCGCACGTGACACGGGCCACCGCGCGCGACTGGATCGGCGCCGCGCGCCTGCGGACGCTCCCGCTCGCCGTCGCGCCCGTGGTCATCGGCACGGGGGCGGCTCGTCTCGACGGGACGCCGCTGCGCTGGGTGCTGGCCCTGTGCTGCCTGGTCGTGGCGGTGGCGATCCAGATCGGCGTCAACTACGCGAACGACTACAGCGACGGCATCCGCGGTACCGACGACCACCGCGTCGGCCCCGCCCGCCTCACCGCCTCGCGTCGGGCGAAGCCGCGCACCGTTCTCACGGTCGCCTTGGTCTTCTTCGCCATCGCGGCCGTGGCGGGCATGGCCATCATCATCCGTACCGGTTACTGGTGGATGGCCCTCATCGGGGCGGCCTGCCTCGTCGCCGCGTGGTTCTACACCGGCGGAAAGCGACCCTACGGCTACGCGGGACTGGGCGAGCTGTTCGTCTTCGTGTTCTTCGGCCTCGTCGCCACGGTGGGCACCACGTTCGTGCAGATCGGGACGGTCCCGCAAGAGAGCTGGTTCGGCGGCGTGATCGCCGGCCTGCTGGCCTGCGCCGTGCTGCTGGCGAACAACCTCCGGGACATCGATCAGGACCGTCTCGCCGGCAAGCGCACCCTCACCGTGCGCATCGGTCGGCGCGCCACGCAGGTGCTGTTCACGGTGCTCGTCGTCATCGCCTTCGCCCTCGTCGCCATCCTCGCGGTGTTCTACCCGCTGGCATGGCTGGCGATGCTCGCGCTGATCCCCGCGGCGTGCGCCGTGCTGATCGTCTGGACGTACCGCGCACCGCGCGAGCTGGTCGTCGCGCTGGGGCTGACCTCGCTGACCTCGCTGGCCCTGTCGCTGCTGCTCTACTGGGCCTTCACCGGCTGAGCACACGCCCTCGCGGGGCGGCCGAGGAGCTCACTCCGAGGGCGTCGAGGTGACCTGGTCGGCCGCGGCATCCTCGGCGTCCTCGTCGCGGTCGCGGCGGGTGCGGCGCCGCGCGGCGAGACCTGCGGTCAGATCGTCGAGCGGGCGGCGCAGGAAGAGCACCGAGAGGCTGAGCCCGATGAGCGCGGCGAAGATCGCCGACAGCCAGTAATACTCGCGCATGATCGGGAAGAGCATCATGATCGCGAACGGCACGACGAACACCAGCAAACGAAGGACGGTGTAGACGAGGGCCGAACGGACACGCATGCGTCCAGCCTACGCGCGCGGCGTCGCGCCGCCGACCTCGGATCTCGCAGTGTTCGCGCCGCCTAAGATGGAAGGGTGGTGCGCATTCTGCTGCCTCTGGCGCTGTTGCTGATCGCCTTCTGGGTGTACAGCATCGTCGACTGCGCCCTGCAGCCGCCCACGCGTCACCGCGGCGTCAGCAAGCCGCTGTGGATCGTCATCGTCGTGCTGCTTCCGGTCATCGGCGGCCTGATGTGGTTCGTGGTCGGTCGCGGCCGAGCGCGGCCCCAGAACGCTTTCCGCGCACCCGACGACAACCCCGACTTCCTCGGGAGCCTGCGCAGCGTCTCGATCGCCGATCAGGACGAGCGCATCCGTCGCCTCGAAGAGGAGCTCGCCGCCCTCGACGCCGAGGGGCCCGATCCCGACCGCGGCCCGCAACCGCATCCGCCGGTGAGCGGCGACGACGACCCGGACGAGCACCGTCGCGGCAGCGTCGCCTGACATGGACGACAGCGCTCTCGCCGGTCGTGCACCGGCGACGGATGCCGCGGCCGCCCTGCTCGGACGCCTGGCGGAACTCGGGGTCGCCCACATCGTCGTCAGCCCCGGCTCGCGCTCTCAGGCGCTTGCCCTGGTCGCCGCCGAGCTGGAGAGTCGCGGCGACGTACGCGTGCACGTGCGCATCGACGAACGCGTCGCCGGTTTCACCGCGCTCGGCATCGGCCGCGAGTCCGGCATGCCCGCCGCCGTCGTGTGCACCTCCGGCACCGCGGTCGCGAATCTGCTGCCCGCGGCTCTCGAAGCGCATCACGCCGGCGTGCCCCTGCTGCTGCTCACGGCCGACCGTCCTCCCGAGCTACGCGGCGTCGGCGCCAACCAGACGACGCGCCAGCCCGGAATGTTCGCGCCGAACATGCGTCTGGAAGAAGACCTGCCCGTGCCCGACGCGCTCGATGCGGACGGCACCGGCGAGCAGTCGATGATGCTCCGCCGGGTCGCGGAGGACGCGGTCGCGGCCGCCCTCGGCGCGGGCACGAGGCAGGCCGGACCGGTGCACCTCAACCTGCCGCTGCGTGAGCCCCTCGCCGGTGTGCTGCCGTCGTGGCTGGGCACGACCGAGCTCGACCTTCCCGCGCCCGCGCTCGGCCCCGACGTCGCCGGCGACGAGCTGAGCGCGACCGAGCCGTCGGGAGCGCTCTACCAGGGCGGCGGCGGCATCGGCGAGGCGAACCATCCCGCCGACCCGGAGGTCGATCCGCACGTGCTGGTGCGTGGCCCCCGCACCGTGGTGATCGCCGGGGCCGATGCCGGCCCCGCTGCCGAGGCGCTCGCGCACGCGGGCGGCTGGCCGCTGATCGCCGAGATCGTCAGCGGCGCCCGCTTCGGCCGTAACGTCGTCCACGGCTACCGCGGGCTGCTGCGCGACCCGGAGCTCGGCGGCCGCATCGAGCGCGCCGTCGTCTTCGGTCATCCGACGCTCACGCGCGAGGTCACGGCGCTGCTGTCGCGTGCCGAGGTCGAGGTGCTCGCCGTGCGCGGGCCGGGAGAGCCCCTGAACCTCAACGGCGTCTCGGTCTCCGTCGACGCCGTCGTGGCCGCCGTCGGCGACATGGACCGCGACTGGTTCGGCGCCTGGATGCGGGCCTCGCGCGCGGCGGCCGTCGATCTCGCCCCGCCGGCTCCGGATGCCGCCGCGCTGTCGTCTGCGGTGCCGGCCGAACGCCTCGGCGCCATCGCGTCCGAGCTCGCCGTCGCGCGCGCCCGGATCGACCGCGCGGGACTCGTCGATGCCGTGTGGCGGGCGACCTGGCCGCACGACCGCCTGTTCTTCGCTTCGTCGCGCCTCGTGCGTGTGGCTGACGGCGTGCTCGCCGGCAAGAAGGTGCCGGTCCACGCCAACCGCGGTCTCGCCGGCATCGACGGCACCATCGCAACCTGCATGGGGATCGCGATCGCGAGCCAGGCCGGCGGCGACGTCGGCGTGACCCGCGTGCTGACCGGAGATCTCGCGTTCCTCTACGACGTGGGGGCGCTCTTGCTGCCGGTCGGCGAGACGGCGCCGCGGCTGCAGGTCGTCGTCGGCAACGACGGCGGGGGCACGATCTTCGACGGCCTCGAGGTCGCCGAGATCGCCGGGCCCGACGCCATGCAACGCGTGCTCTACACGCCGCAGGACGTGGATCTGGCCCCGCTGGCCGCCGCATACGGCTGGGAGTACGTGCGCGTCGCCACGCGCGCCGAGCTCGACCAGGCCCTCACCGCCCGCGTCGTCGGGCGACAGATCATCGAAGTCGCCCTCGCTCGCTGAACGTCCTGGCCCTATCCGCCTGCCCGCGCCATGATGTGGGGATGACCGCGAAAAGCCAGAAGAACTGGAACGCCGATCCCGCCGACCTCCTGCGCGCCGGCCCGGGTTTCCGTCTCGCCGACCTCGATCCGGCATCCACTCCGGGCTACGACGGCGACAAAGACCAGGGACAGAGCGACCTCGAGGCGGGTGCGGACGAGCTCGATGAGCTGCAGGAGCGCCTCTACGCGCAGAGCCGTGTCGAAGAGGGCGCTCCGGCAGTGCTGCTGGTGCTGCAGGCGATGGACTCCGCGGGCAAGGGCGGCATCGTCCGCCACGTGGTCGGATCGGTCGATCCGCAGGGCGTCGCGCTCGCCGCGTTCAAGAAGCCGACGCCCGAGGAACTCGCGCACGACTTCCTGTGGCGCATCGAGAAGCGTGTGCCCGCACCCGGCTTCATCGGGGTGTTCGACCGGTCGCACTACGAGGACGTCCTCATCGGCCGGGTGCGGGCGCTCGCGCCTGCCGACGAGATCGAGCGCCGCTACGACGCCATCGTCGCCTTCGAGAAGGGGCTCGTCGATCGCGGCATCCGCATCGTCAAAGTGATGCTGCACATCTCCGCCGACGAGCAGAAGAGCCGGCTGGGGGAGCGGCTGGAGCGGCCCGACAAGCACTGGAAGTACAACCCCGGTGACGTCGATGAGCGCCGCCTGTGGGACGAGTACATGGCGGCCTACCAGACGGTGTTCGAGCGCACCTCGACGCCCGAAGCCCCGTGGTTCGTCGTGCCCGCGAACCGCAAGTGGTACGCGCGTCTGGCCGTCCAGGCGCTCCTGCTGGATGCCCTCGAAGACATCGATCCGCACTGGCCCGCCGCCGACTTCGACGTCGCGGCCGAGAAGAAACGCCTCGCCGATAGCTGACCCCGGGCGCGCCCTACGCCAGGGCGTCGACGATCGGGCGGAACTTCACGCGGGTCTCGAGCATCTCGGCCTCGGGGTCGCTGCCGGCGACGATCCCGGCGCCGGCGTGCGCGCGGAACGGGATGCCGTCGGCATCCGCCGCCGCGAGATCGAACTGGGCCCCGCGCAGCGCGATCGCCCACTCGCCATCGCCGTTCGCGTCGACCCACCCGACGGGTCCGGCGTAGCGGCCACGGTCGAACGGCTCGATGCGACGGATCGCGGCCAGGGCGGCGGCCGTCGGCGTTCCCGCGACGGCCGCCGTCGGGTGCAGCACCCCCAGCAGGTCGAGGGCGGAGGTCTCGGGGGCGGTCGTGGCCTCCACATCGGTCGCGAGGTGCCAGACGTTCGGCAGCGCGAGAGTGAACGGCTGCTCCGCGGCCGCCAGCGCGCTCGCGTGCGGCGAGAGGGCGTCGACGAGACTGCGCACGGCGTACTGGTGCTCGGCGAGGTCCTTGGCGCTCGTCGCCAGGCGCAGCGCCGCCTCGCGATCGGCATCCGGTCCCGACCCCCGCGCGACGGTGCCGGCCAGCACGCGCGCGGTCACCTGGCCGCCCGAGACGGTGACGAGCGTTTCGGGGCTCGCGCCGATGAGCCCGTGCACGGCGTAGACCCACGTGTCGGGGTACGCGGAGGCGAGCGAGCGTGCGAGTCGGCGCAGGTCGGCGCCGGCGGGAACCGTGCCGGCCAGCTCCCGAGCGAGCACGACCTTGCTGACCTCTCCGGCGGCGATGGCGGCGAGCCCGGCACGGACCGCATCCTGATAGCCCTCCGGAGTCAGCGCGCCGGGTCCCACCGCGGCCGACCAGTGCGGGCCGTAGCCGATCGCGCGGGGCTCGTCGGGCTCGGGGGCGCCGTCGTCGGGCAGCACCCAGCTCACCCAGGTGCGGCCGTCGCGCGTGCCGATCGTCATCCGCGGCACCGTCAGCACCGCGGTCGCGGCCGACTGCACGTCGAACGGCAACGCGCCGAAGGCGATCAGGCCGCTGCCGGAAACGCCGACGTGGTCGTCCACCGTCGCCGCCGCCGCAACCGCGCGCCAGCGGTCGGCGAGGGTCGCGGCATCCGCCGCCGGCACCTCCATGCGCAGCGCCGAGCCGACGCCCACGAGCCACGATCCCCGTCGCGCCCACACCAGGGGGTTGGCCGGGTCGGCGTATTCGAGCAGGTCGTCGATCGCGGCGATCTCCCGGCTCACGATGCGCAGGCGGGGTGGCAAGAGCGGCGCGGAACTCACCCGATCAGCCTAATCCGCCGGGCGCACGCCGCAGCCGGGCGCCGAAGGTGAGGGCGGGTTAGGCTCCCGCCATGACCGATCGACCCGCGCCCGGCACCCCGCTCGTCTTCCGCTGGCGCAAGTGGGACGGCGCGCCGCACTGGGAGCACGAGTGCGTGTATCTCGGCAGCGACGTCCACGGCGACTGGGTCGGTCAGCGCGACGGCTGGCGCAGTGCCCGACCGGGCGTCGACACGGTCAGCGACGGCGACAACGTCACCCTGATCCCGCCGAGCGGCGAATACGCCGCCACCCTCAACGCGACCCACCCGCGCATCGCGATCTACATCGATGTGGCGTGGGATCTGCGATGGGATGCCGCGGCGGACCCCGCCGGCATCCCGAGCCCCACGGGCATCGACATGGATCTCGACGTCGTGCGTGCCCGCGACGGCCGCGGCACCTGGATCGACGACCGCGACGAGTGGGACGAGCATCGCGTGCAGTACGGGTATCCCTTGGACATCGTCGAGCGCCTCGAACGCGTCGCCCTCGAGCTCGAGGTCGAGGTCCGTGCCGAGCGGGCGCCGTACGACCAGGCGACGGCGGCGCGCTGGCTCGCCGTTCTCGCGGCGCTGCCTCATCGCTGAGAGCCGCCGCGCTGCCGCGCCGCCGCGCTGCCGCGCTGCCGCGAGCGCGCCTAGGATCGAAGGGTGAGTGAACACCGCGCCGACCTGGGCAAGGATCCGTCCCGCGTGAGCGGCATGTTCGACGAGGTCGCCGCCGGTTACGACCGCACGAACACCGTGCTGAGCCTCGGCAACGACCGGCTGTGGCGCATCGCCACGACGCGTGCCATTGCCCCGCGGCCCGGCCAGCGCATCCTCGACCTCGCCGCCGGAACCGGCGCGAGCTCGGTCGCCCTGGCGCGCAGCGGCGCAGAGGTGGTGGCCGGCGACTTCTCGCCGGGCATGATCGCCGAGGGCCGCCGTCGTCACGGACACGTGCCCAACGTCACCTTCGTCGAAGCCGATGCGATGGCGCTGCCGTTCGCCGACGGCGAGTTCGACGTCGTCACCATCTCGTTCGGCCTGCGCAACGTCAACGACCCGAAGAAGGCGCTCGCCGAGATGCTGCGGGTGACCGCCCCCGGCGGCATGCTGCTGGTGTGCGAGTTCTCGCACCCGCAGAACCCCGCGTTCGCGAGCCTCTACCGGTTCTACAACGACCGGATCCTGCCGACGGTGGCGCGCAGCGTGAGCTCGAACGCCGACGCGTACGACTACCTCAACGAGTCGATCAAGGACTGGCCCGACCAGGTGACGCTCTCGTCGTGGATCCGCGACGCCGGCTGGACCCGCGTCGCCCACCGCGACCTCACCTTCGGCATCGTCGCGCTGCACCGCGCGGTCAAGCCGCTCGTCTGAGCCCCGTTTCGACTCGCTGCCCTCGCTCACCGAGCGGGCGAGACAGCGACTCCCGGTCGTTGAGCGAGGGCGCGCAGCACCCGAGTCGAAACGGCCTCCGCGACCGCGGGTGCGACGGCCGCGGGTAGGCTGGGAGGGTGACTGCGAGCTCCTCCGCTGCCGGTGCGCGATTGACGGCCAACCTCGGTCTGGCCGAGCGTGTGCTCGCCGGTCCCCGGATGCGCAAACTGCTCGCCGTCGTCGAGGACGGCCTCGACCGCGTCGAGGACACCCTCGCCCGTGAGCTGCGCGTCAGCGACGCCCTCGCCGATGCCACGACCCGCTATCTCTACGAGGCAGGCGGCAAGCGGGTGCGGCCCATGCTCACCCTGCTCACCGCGCAGCTGGGCGAAGGCACCACAGAGAACGTCATCACGGGTGCCACGGCCCTGGAGATGACCCACCTGGGCTCGCTCTATCACGACGACGTCATGGACGGCGCGGACGTGCGTCGCGGGGTGCCCAGCGCCCACGCCGTCTGGGGCAACAACGTCGCCATCCTCACCGGCGACCTCATGTTCTCGCGCGCCAGCCAGCTCATGGCGCAGATCGGCGAACGCGCGATCCGTCTGCAGGCCGACACGTTCGAGCGTCTCGTCCTCGGACAGATGCACGAGACGGTCGGCGCTCAGGCCGGTGAGGACCCCGTCGAGTTCTACCTCCAGGTGCTGGCCGACAAGACCGGATCGCTGATCGCGGCATCCGCTCAGGCCGGCATCCTGTTCTCGGACGCGCCGTCGGAGTACCGCCGTCCCGCGCTGGAGTACGGCGAGAAGGTCGGCGTGGCCTTCCAGTTGCTCGACGACGTCATCGACCTCTCCGACGATCCCACCGAGACCGGCAAGGTCCCCGGTACCGACCTGCGCGCCGGCGTGCCGACCATGCCCTACCTGCTTCTCGCCCGGGCCGCCGACCCGGCCTCGCGCGCGCTGAAGGCCACGATCGACGACGGCGTGGCGCGCATCGCCGACGGGGCAGACCCCGCGATCCTCGATGAGGCGATGCAGCAGCTGCGTACGCACGCCGTGACGGCCGAGACCCGTGCGAAGGCGTACGAGTGGGCGGATGCCGCGATCGCGGCGATCGATCCGCTTCCGGCCGGTCCCGTGCGCGATGCGCTGGTCAAACTCGCCCACGTCATCGTCGACCGCTCCAGCTGATCGCGTCTCGACCCGGGCCTGCCGGCCCTCGCCCCACGACCGGATGAACACGAAGGACACACCCATGACCAAGCTGAGGCTGGCCATCGTCGGCGCGGGCCCCGCCGGCATCTACGCGGCGGACATCCTGTTGAAGGCCGAGCGCAAGTTCGACGTCTCGATCGATCTGTTCGACCACCTTCCCGCTCCCTACGGACTCGTGCGCTACGGCGTCGCCCCCGACCACCCCCGCATCAAGGGGATCATCACCGCCCTTCGCGACGTGCTCGATCGCGGTGACATCCGCATCTTCGGCAACGTCCGCTTCGGTCAGGACCTCACCCTCGACGACCTGAAGCAGCACTACAACGCCGTCATCTTCGCCACCGGTGCGATCAAGGATGCCGACCTCGACATCCCCGGCATCGATGCGGCCGGCTCGTTCGGCGCGGCCGACTTCGTCAGCTGGTACGACGGCCACCCGGACTTCCCGCGCGAGTGGCCGCTGGATGCGGCATCCGTCGCCGTGATCGGAAACGGCAACGTCGCGCTCGACGTCGCGCGTGTGCTCGCCAAGCACGCCGAAGACCTCCTCGTCACCGAGATCCCCGCGAATGTGCAGGCCGGGCTGGAGGCTTCGCAGGTGACCGACGTGCACGTGTTCGGTCGACGCGGCCCCGCCCAGGTGAAGTTCACGCCGCTGGAGCTGCGCGAGCTCGGCGAGCTGCGCGACGTCGACATGGTCGTCTACGACGAGGACTTCGACTACGACGAGGCGTCGCGCACCGCGGTCGCCAGCAACAAGCAGGTCATGGTCATCGACCGGGTGCTGCAGTCGTGGCGTCAGCGGCCGGGCGTCAACAACGCCGGAGGCGCGGCGTCGCGCCGGCTGCACCTGCACTTCTGGGCCAAGCCCGTCGAGGTGAAGACCGACGACAGCGGCCGCGTCGCCGCTCTCGTGTACGAGCGCACCCGTCCGGACGGTCAGGGCGGCGTCATCGGCACCGGCGAGCTGCGCGAGGTGCCGATCCAGCAGCTGTACCGCGCCGTCGGCTACTTCGGATCGCCCCTGCCGGGCGTGCCGTTCGACAAGAAGCACGGCGTGATCCCCAATCACGAGGGTCAGGTGCTGCACAAGGACTCCAACGAGCGCGTGCCCGGCGTCTATGCGACCGGCTGGATCAAGCGCGGCCCGGTCGGACTCATCGGGCACACGAAGTCGGACGCGATGGAGACGATCAGCCACCTCATCAATGACCAGGCGTCGTGGTGGCAGCCCGCCGACCCGTCGCCGGAGGCGATCCCCGCCCTGCTGGCCGAGCGCGGCGTCGCCTGGACGGATCTGGACGGGTGGCACCGCCTCGACGAGCACGAGGTCGCTCTCGGCGCCCCGCACGAGCGTGCGCGCATCAAGGTCGTCGACCGGGACGAGATGGTCCGGGTCTCGCGCGGCGAGTAAGCCGTCGGTTCGGGAGGAGATGTCGCGTCGGGAGGTCGTTTTCGCGGCATCCGTCCTCCCGAACGGAAATCTCCTCCGCTGGCGCGCACGGGTGGGCCTGCTTCGACTCCTCCCCAGCGGGGCGAGGCGACAGGTTGTGCACGGATGCCGCGGCGCGCGGGGTCGCCGGCTGTGGCTCGGGTCACGATGTCGCACATGGATGCCGCGACGTGGGCCCGTGCACGCGGAGGCGTGGTCCGCAGCGATCGGATCGCTCGAGCCGGATACGGGCGCGGTGCGCTCGACCGCGCGGTGGCGCGGCGGGAGCTGGTGCGCGTGGCTCGCGGCTGGCTGGCCGTACCGGATGCCGACCCGCACCTGACCGCGGCGGCACGGTCGGGCGTGGTGATCTCGTGCGTGACGCAGGCGCGCCGGCGCGGCTGGTGGGTGCACGACGACGACGCGCGCGTTCACGTCGCCGCTCACGCTCACGCCGGGAGGGCGCCGACGGCCACCGCGGTCGTGCACTGGGCGCGGCCGGTGGTGCCGCGGCATCCGGATGCACTGGTCGATGCTCCCGAGAACGTGCTCGCTGCGGTCGCCGCGTGCCAACCGTTCGAGGTCGCGTTGGCGGTGTGGGAGTCGGCTCTGCGGAAGGAAGAGGTCAGCGCCCCGGCGCTGGCACGGCTTCGCCTTCCGGCCTGTGCGCGCCGTGTGCTCGCGGCGGCGGAGGTCTGGTCCGACTCGGGATTGGAGACGATCGTCGTGCCCCGGTTGCGGTGGATGCGTCTGTCGCTGCGGCGCCAGATCTGGATCGCCGGCCACCGCGTCGACCTGCTCATCGGCGAGCGGCTCGTCCTGCAGATCGACGGCGGCCACCATGTCGGAGCGCAGCGCGATGCCGACAACGCGCACGATGCCGCCCTCATGCTGCTCGGGTATCACGTGATCCGCGTCGGCTATCGACAGGTGATCCATCAGTGGGAGCAGGTGCAGGACGTGCTCATGCGTGCGGTCGCCCAGGGACTCCACCTCGCGCGCTGAACCGCCCGGGAGGAGATGCCGCGTCGGGAGGTCGCTGCCGCGGCATCCGTCCTCCCGAACGGAAATCTCCTCCGCTATCCCCGTCGCCCCGCACAGAGGGGCCGCGGATAGGCTGGCGACATGGTGGGCGAGTGGGTCGCAGACATCCTCGGGCCGGGCTTCGAGCAGCTCACGCTCGAGCTCGGCGTGGACGCCGCTCCCGCCACCCTCGTGCGATCCCTCCCGCGGATGCCGTGGCTGCGACCGTTGAACGGTGTGGACGTGCTGTACGTGCACGGGTGGTCGGACTACTTCTTCCAGACGGAGCTGGCGCACTTCTGGACGGGCCTCGGTGCCCGGTTCTACGCCCTGGACCTGCACGGATACGGCCGGAGCCTGCGCCCGGGGCAGATCCCCGGATACGTCACGACGCTCGACGACTACGATCCCGACATCGCCGCCGCCCTCGCCGCGATGGGCACGCACGATCGCGGCCGGCGGCTCGTGCTGCTGGGGCACTCGACGGGAGGACTCACCCTGAGCCTCTGGGCGGCACGGCATCGCGGCGCGGCCTCCGCCGTCGTGCTCAACAGTCCGTGGCTGGAGCTGCAGACGGGTGCGATCGGGCGTCAGGCCATCGCCCCGATCATCGCGATGCGGGCACGCTTTGACCCTCTCGGCGCGCACCCAGTCGTCGATCTCGGCTTCTACACGCGCGCGCAGCGCGAACTGGGGACCCTGCCCGACAGTCCCGAAGGCTGGCGTCCCGAGCGGGGCTTTCCCACCCATCCGGGGTGGCTCGCCGCCGTGATGCGGGGTCACGCCACGGTCGCCGGCGGCCTGACGATCGACGCCCCGGTGCTCACCCTGCTCTCGGCCGCGTCGACCACGCCGCTGCAGTGGACGCCGGAGATGACCTCCACCGACAGCGTGCTGGTGGTCGCCGACATCGCCCGGGCGGCGACGCGGGTCGGCTCTCTCGTGACGGTCGCGCACATCGACGGCGCGATCCACGACGTGTTCCTGTCGGCGCCGAAGCCGAGGGATGCCGCGTACGGCGTGCTGCGCCGGTGGCTCGTCTCGGGCGCGCTGGGCTGATCCGCGCCGCTCAGCCGCCGGCGGTGGGAGTCGGGGACGGGCTCACGCTCGGCGACGGCGACGGCGCCGGGCCGCCGAGCAGCGAGGGGTGGGTCAGCTTCCACCAGTCGTCGGGAGGGGCGATCGTTCCGCGCACGGCCACCGCGACGCTGGCACTGCGGCCGCCGGAGGTCCACGTGGCGATGCCGATCTGCTGGCCGTCCTGGCCGGTCGGCGCAATCGTCAGCGTGATCGATGCGGTGATCGGCGTATCGGACCACGTGAGCAGGCTCTCGTCGCGTGACAGCACCAACTGCGCCTCCCCGCCCCAGGGGCTCGTCACCGTGCCGACCGGTGTTCCCGCTTTCGCGACCGGCACCAGGTGCACGCCGGCGGCGACGCTGCGCAGCGCGGTGGTGACATCGGCATCCACCTGCTCCCGCGACTGCCCATCGAGCGAGACGCCGACGATCTTCAGCGGTTCGCCCAGTCCGGGGTTGCTCGTCGCGGTGTAGAGCAGTGCGAACGTCCCGGCGCCGAGGTTGCCCGTCTTCAGGCCGGTCACACCGTCGCTGCCGAGCAGATCGTTGGTGTTGTCCACCTCTCCGACCGTCGGGACGGTGGCTGACGGCATCGACGTGATCCGGGCGAGCGCGGGATTGGCCGCGGCGAGCTGTCCGATGGCGAGCAGATCACTCGGTGTGCTCGTGTTGCGCTCATCGATGCCGGTGGGCTCGACGATCGTCGTTCCGTTCAGCTGGTGAGCCTGGAGCCACGTGCGCGTCGCGGAGACGTAGCCCGAACGGGAGCCGAAGGCCCACATCGCCACCGCGTCGGCATAGTTGCTCGCCGACGGCAGCAGCATGGTGGTCAGGGCGTCGCGCAGCGACATGGAGCTGCCGGTCGGCATGGCGGCCACCGTCGCGCCGAGCACGTAGTACTGGTCGTACAGGTCGTGGTCGGCCTTGTCGAACGTGATCGTCGGACCGGGGTCGTCGGCGCTCTGCAGCGGATGAGCGTCGAGCACGACGAGCGCGGTGATCAGCTTGCTGATGCTCGCGATCGGTCGGGGCTGGTCGTCACCGCTCACCGCGTGCAGTCCCGCCGCCCCCAGATCGCCTGCGGCGCCGACCACCGAGATCGCGGCGGCCCGTCCGGAGGGCATCGCCAGCGCTGCCGGGGCGCCCGGCGCCACGGTCGGAACGCGTGTCGTCGTCTCGAGCGCGGGCAACGGCGCCGAGAGGGCCCACGCCGTGTAGCCGCCGGCGCCGGCGACGATCGCGAGCACGACACCTGCGGCGATCAGCCAGCCACGGCGGCGGCGGCGCCGACGCCGGCGCAGGCGCTCGGCATCCTCGGCGGACAACGACACGTGCGGCGCACCGCTGGGGGCCGAGGCCATCAGGTCGGCGAAGTCCTCGAGCCCGTCGTCGTGCGGCATGGTCATCGGCCTCCCCGTCTGGTGACGGCGCGCGCCGGGAGCCGCGGCATGACAGCGGAGGAGCTCACTCTGCGAGCGTATCCGGTCGCGCACGCGGCGAGAGCCTCCATACCGTGTCGGCGGGCGTTTCGGCAACCCATCCGGGCGTCGGGCGCGAGCGTGGCAGGATCTTGGAGCGGACACCCGATCCGATCGGGCCACGGCTCCGAACAAGAGGCAGCTACGCCCATCCCGAAGGAGAGCTCCGTCCGTGAGAGAAGTCTCGACTGCGCCGCTTGCCGACCTGTCGGCGTACCGCAATGTGACCGACCTGCTGACGCGTCGGGTCGACGAGGCTCCCGACCACGTCGCCTTCGACGTGCGCGAAGGAGAACGGTGGCGGCCGGTGACCACAGCGGCCTTTGCCGCCGAAGTGAGCGCGGTCGCCAAGGGGCTGCTGGCCGACGGCCTGCGACCCGGCGACGCCGTGGCGATCATGGCCCCGACGCGCTACGAGTGGGCCGTCGCCGACCTGGCCGTCTGGTTCGCGGGAGGCGTCGTCGTGCCCGTGTACGACTCCTCCGCGCCGAGCCAGGTCGCGGCGATCGTCGCCGACGCCGGCGTGCGTGTCGCTTTCTTCGGTGACGAGCGCTCCCGGTCCGCGTTGACGGCGGCCGGGGTGCCGACCGTCCTGTCCCTGACGCGTGGCCTGGCCGACCTCGCCGCTCGCGGCGGCCTCGTCGACGACGCCGCGCTCGAGCGTGCCCGCACGGATGCCGGCCCCACCTCGCCCGCGACGATCGTCTACACCTCGGGCACGAGCGGCACGCCCAAGGGCGTCGTCCTCAGCCACGAGAACTTCCTCGGGCAGGTGCTCAACATCGCCGCCGCGTACTCCGACATCGTGCGCGCGGACGGCAGCACGGTGATCTTCCTTCCCCTGGCGCACGTGCTGGCCCGGGGGCTGCAGCTGATCTGTCTCGCCAGCGGCATGCGCATCGCTCATCTCTCGGAGCCGTCGGAGGTCGTCGCCTCGCTCGCGGAGCTGCGCCCGACCTTCCTCGTGGTCGTGCCCCGCATTCTCGAGAAGATCGCCGCGGCGGCCGGGGCGAAGGCCGCCGACAAGCACCTCGGGCGGGTCTGGGATGCCGCGGTTCGCACCGCCACAGAGCTTGCACGGCGTGAGGAGCAGATCGACGACGGCGAGAGGCCCGCGTCGTCGTGGAGCCTGGAGCTGCGTCGCCGCGTGTTCGACGCCCTCTTCTACCGTCGCATCCGCGGCCTCATGGGCGGGCGCATCGGCTACGTGCTCTCGGGCGGCGCGACGCTGCCGTCACGGCTGTCGCTGCTGTTCCGCGGCATGGGCATTCCGGTGATCGAGGGGTACGGGCTGACCGAGACGACCGCGCCTCTCACCGGCAACCTTCCCGGTCGCATCCGCTCGGGCACCGTCGGGGTGCCGCTTCCCGGCTCGACCGTGCGCATCGCCGACGACGGCGAGGTGCTCGCGAAGGGCGTCGGTGTGTTCGCCGGCTATCGCAACGCGGACGACGACCGTGACGCCTTCGTCGACGGCTTCTTCCGCACCGGTGATCTCGGCAGGCTCGACGAGCGCGGCCGTCTCGTGCTGGAGGGACGCGTCAAGGACGTCGTCACGACGTCGGGTGGCAAGACCGTCGCCCCCGCGCGGTGGGAAGCGGCGATCGAAGAGCACCCCGTCATCTCCTCGGCGGTGACCGTGGGGGAGGGGCGGCCGTATCTGACCGCACTCATCGTGCTCGACCAGGATGCGGTCACCGCCGCACGCGGCAGCGCCGTGGCGCTGGATGACCCCGACCTCCGCGCAGAGGTGCAGCGGGCCGTCGACGAAGCCAACGCGCTGGTCTCGCGCAGCGAGCAGGTGCGACGGTTCGCGCTCGTCTTCGCGGATGCCGAGGATCGCGAGGTCGTGACGCCGACGCTGAAGATCCGGCGTCGTCAGCTGCTCGATCGCGAGTCGGGCACCATCGACGCCCTCTACCTCTGACCCGCCCTCCTACGCCCCACAACCGGAGAACTCCCATGTCACAGCGCCCGGGCGCCATCCTCGTCACCATCCTCGTCGCGCTCGGCATCGGCGCAGCGCTCGCCGTCGCCGGCGGAAGCGCCGGCGCATCGTGGGGCGGCATCCCGCTGTTCGCGCTCGCGGTCGTCGTGGCATTCGCGATCCAGGTCGTCGCCTACATTCCGGCGGCGCTACTGTGTACCGAGAAGTTCTTCGATCTCACGGGAGGCCTGACGTTCGCACTGGTCGCGATCGTCTTGCTGGCGGCCGTCGCCCCGGCCTCGGTGCGGGCGTGGGTGCTGGCCGCCATGATCGTCGTGTGGGGGGTGCGGCTGTCCGTGTTCCTGTACGTGCGGGTGCACGCGCAGGGCGCGGACGGCCGCTTCGATGACATCAAGATCAACCCATTGGCGTTCCTGCGGGTCTGGATCATCCAGGGTCTGTGGGTCGCCGTCACGTCGTCGGCCGCGTGGGTCGGCATCACCGCTACCGCCGCGGGTGGGCTCGACGTCTGGATCGTCATCGGTGCCGTGGTGTGGCTCGTGGGCCTGCTCATCGAGGTCGTCGCCGACGGGCAGAAGGCGGCGTTCCGCAAGGATGCCGCCAACAAGGGGCGCTTCATCGATTCGGGCGTCTGGGCGTGGTCGCGGCATCCGAACTACTTCGGCGAGATCCTCGTCTGGGTCGGCGTCGCGATCGTCGCGCTGCCGGCGGCCGTGGGCTGGCAGTGGGTCACCGTGATCTCGCCGCTGTTCGTGATCCTTCTGCTGACGCGGGTGAGCGGCCTCCCGATGCTGGAGAAGCGCGCCGACGCGCGCTGGGGTGACGAGCCGGCCTATCAGGAGTACAAGAAGCGCACCCCGGTGCTGGTGCCCGGTCTCGGTCGCGGGTAGGGCCTCGGGCGGCCGCGGCCTGAGACCCGCAGCCTGCGAGAAGCAGCATTCCCGCGGCGGTCACCGCGGTCACCGCGGGCGCCGCTACCAGGCGGCGTGAGCGTCGTCGGATGTCATGCACGCCGAAACCTTACGGTTCCCGGTGATGAACCCGGTGAGTGCCGGGCGGGTCGCCGGGTCGCCCCGGTGCGCCGTCCCTCGCCCTCATCGCCCCGGTGCCTCGTCGCCCCGGCGCAGGCAATCTGCCCGGCGCAGGCAAAGACGGCCCAGATCGGCCTGTTCTCGGCAGATCGCCTGCGCCGAGCAAGCCGCTTCGCCCCGGTGCCCGGCTTACCGGTAGTTGACGAATCGCACCGCCGCTAGGGTGCGCTGGTGTGGAACGCGCGAGCCGCGGAATTGCGCGGCTGCGCACGGCTCACACGGTCAGCGTCAGCGCAGGATCGGGAGAATCTTGCGGACTCTGTGCGGACTCGACCTCGGGCGATGGGGTGGGTCTGAGCTACGTTGAGCGCATGTCTGATGATCTGCGGAGCATCATCCGCGAAGAACTCGAGCGAGCCTTCCAGCGGGGCCGGATCGCGATGCCGTACGACGAGGCCGCGCGCGCCGTGGGCCTGAGCCATGAGATGCTCCGACAGGCAGTGAGGCGCAACGAGCTGGTGCCGAAGTACGCCGGCACCAAGCCGCTGTTCACCCCGGAAGAGCTGCGTCGCTGGGTCGAATCGCTCCCCGATGAGCCTGTGCACCATGCGCGATAGTGGCGCGGATCACCCCTCCTCCCGCGTCGCGAGCCACTCTTCGACAACCTCGGGTTTCCATCGCAGGTAACGTCCGATCTTGATTGCCGGCGGCCCGTATGGGACCGGACGTGACCGCCAGTCGTAGATGGTCTTCGCAGGCACGCCGAGCCTCACGGACAGCTCCTCGACGTCAAGGAGGGCTCCGGGCGCACGCCCTGCAGCGTCCGCGGCGGCGGCGGGCGTCCTGGCGCGGTTGTCGTCGAGCGTCTCGATTGCGATGAGGATTGCCTGGGCGAGGTGCTGTGCGATCGCCTTGGCGGCGCGTTCGCGAGAGGAACTAGTCATGCCTCTAGCCTCTGCCTCGTCGCCGAGCGTGACGAGAACACCGTTCGCAAGCCGATGCTCCCGACCGAGGCTGCTGCGCTCGGCATGGCCATCGAAGAGATGGAGAAGCCCGCCGCGATGGAGCGGATGCTTGCGGGCAAGGCACCCTGTGCCACCGGTGGCACAGGGTCGGAAGAGGGCTACCGGTCGCGGGATATCGCTGCTGAGGCCGTGGGCATGTCCACCGCGACATACACGCGGTTGAAGACGCTCATCACCACCGCTGCCGATGTACGCGCGGGCGTCTACGTTTCGGTGTGCGTCGCCAGCCAAGCGGCCACGACCTCTGGTTTCCACCGCAGGTACTTGCCGACCTTGAACGCCTGCGGTCCGTGGACGGGGCGCATCGTCCGCCACCGGTAGATCGTCTGGACCGCGACGCCGAGCTTCTCCGCGACGTCCTCGACGGTCAGGAGCGCACCTGGCGCCCGTTGTGCGGCCGGCGGCGTCGGCGGTGCTGCCACGGGTTCGGGTGGCGCCTTGCGGGGGTCCTGGGCGGCTTCGAGGGCGATCAGGAGCGCTTCGGCGAGGTGGTGAGCGATCGCTGCTACGGCTCGTTCGCGTGGTGTGGGGGGGGGGGGCATGGTCATCACGATCGCATCGCGGCGCGCGTCTAGCTGACTGTCAGCGGTGGATGCTACATTGCGAGTACGACGAGCCGGATCCCGGAGCGTTGTTCGCCGAGGGCCCCACGCATGTGGGGCTTTCGTGCGTCAGGGGTCCCATCGGCGGTGCTTCGCGACGATAGGGCGGAGAGTCCACCACAACGTGTCGACGAGCTTCACCGCCCTCGCGTCCTGGGTCTGATGTGCGTCCCGCCGCCGGTAGAGGTAGACGGCGAGGTCGATGAACTGCAGTCCGGGTGACGCGGATGAGTCGGCGAACATCATCTGCTCGATCCGGGCGAGCTTGCTGGGCCGGTAGCCCGGTGTGCCGATCTTCTGGTAGATCCCGAACCGTCGCGAGTGTGCTTCCTGGTCGGTGACCTGGTCGCAGATCACGATGACCTCCTCGCCCTTGCTCGCGGCGTACGTGTTGACGTCTTCGAGCACGTGTCGGAGGCAGACAAGGTGCGGAGGGTCAGGATAGGCGTATCGGGCGTTGAGTCGTGCGACGTCCACCCCTTGGATGTAGACGACCGCGGGGAGTGTGGCGAGCTTGGTGAGAGCGTGCCGGTATATCTGGCCGGCGGCGCGGTGCTTGTTCCTGATGGGCTCCCAGCCGTCGCGACCAGCCATGATGCGGTGCCCGTGGAACTCGGTGCCCATCTCGACTCCGAAGCCCGCGGCGTACGCAGCGGCCTCCTTGAGGGCATCGCCCATCTGCCCGATGTCGTCGACGCTGATGACGAGAGCGGCGACGTAGTAGCGGTCCTGTGTGTAGGACTCGTCTATGAAGGCGAAGAGCACGGGCCCACCCTAGACGACGCCTCCCCCACACCGACGGCCCGTGCGGACCACCTACGTGCCCCGCGGGCGGGGCAGTTTGCTGCACGTGGTGGTGCGGTCAGTCGAGACCCATGTCTCGCTCCGCGATCCGGTCTTTCAGGATCTCCCTGAGCGTCGTACCGATCGTCATCACCGCGTTGGTGAGAGTGACGATCTGCATGCGCGCGGACAAGATAGCCACAGCGTCCGGCGATATGGGCGTCGGCCCACCGCCCGGATTGACTTGCCGGTGCAGCTCCAGCTCCTCGGCAGCGATCTTCTCGAGCTGCGCGGTCATGTCTTCGAGCGCTGCGCTGAGCGCCTTGGCCTGCTCGGCTTCAAACACGGTGTTCCCTTCGGTTGGATGGCGGCGAGCTCAGGCTATGGGCTCTCGCCGACATCGGTCAGCGGAGGAAGAGGATCGAGCCTGACACGCTCACCGACGGCACCGTATACGCCTCTGGGAACGACGCGAACGCGCTCACCGCGATGGAAGAGCCTGGAGTGAGATCCGTGAGCACTGCCGATGCTGCGGTCGCCACAGAGCCGTAGAGCCCCGCGGGAACGCTGTTGCGCATCGTGTTCCTCGCGGCGCCTTGGATGCCTGCGGAGACGAGGACCGTAGCCCAGCCAGTGGTCTGGCTGCTCTTCAGGCCGGCGGCGGCCGTGACGGACACGAGGGCGCGCGTGTACCCGTCGGGAACGGGGGTGCTGATCTGCGCGAACTCCGTCACCGAGGAGGACACGAACGGGCTGTCTAGCCGGTAGAGCGTGACGGGGATGACGGCGAGGCGGGCGGTTTCGATGCCCTGTTGGAGCGCGCTGTTTATGCTCGTGCCGGTCGGGCTCTCCAGCTCAATGAGACGGCGTTCGATGTCGCCGAGCTTGTAGCGGAAGACGTCGAGGCCCTCGCCGATTGGTGTGCGGTAGCCGTTGCCCATTAGAGCAGCCCCGTCAGGACGCGCTTGACCTCGCCGCCGATGATCATCGAGAGCACCCGCGGATCCTCCTGGTTGGTGCCGGTGACGTTGATGTTGATCACGGGTGCCTCCTTCGTGATGGTCGCGGTGGGAGTGGGCGTGCTGGTCGCGGGTGACGGGGTGAACCCGGCGTTGATCTGCTTCAGCAACGCCCGGTTCCGGTCCGCCTGGCCGAACACGTTGCCGACGACCTCCTCACCCCGGGCGAGGCGGTACAGCCCCGCGGTGTCTGAGCCGGCCGTGCCGGGGCCCGTGACGGTTCCACCGGTGCCGCCGCCGGCGAGCCCCCGGATGGTGCCGCCGTTCGCGTACGCGAGCTTCAGGCCGCCTGTGGTGGCGAGGTTCTCTGCCCCGTGCATCTGGACGGCGATGTTGATGTTGCGTTCGATGCTGGAGATGAGGTCCTTCACACGTTGCGCCTTCGCGAGAGCCTCGTCGGCGTCGACCTCGACCTTCGTCTTCGGCACCTGCGCGGGGATCTGGAACAGCTTGTCGATGAACGCCTGCACCTGATCCCGGTCCTCACCGAGCTCGACGGCGTGCTCGATGATCGCCGTCTTCATGTCGATGAGCTTCTGACGGGCCTCATCCGACGAGGCGCCGTTGTCGCGGTACGCCTGAGCGGCATCCTGCGCGGCGCGGACGGAGCTGAGGAGCTCGCCCCGGTTGGCGACTGCGGCCGAGGACATGCCCTCGAGCGACGTCGTCGCGCGGTTCACGTCTTTGCCGGTCTTGTCGATGTGGGCGCCCATGTTCGCCAGAGACGAGTCGAAACGGTTCTGCGCTTCCTCGGCGCTGATTACCTTCCCGTTGAGTCGGTCCATGGCGTCTTTGAGGAGGCCGGCGGCGTCGTTCTGGAGGTACATCTGAGCGGTGGCGCGTTGCGTCGCCCCGGCGTTGTCGTCCTGCTTCGCCCGCGCGTCCTGCAGCGCACCAGCGGTGATGCCCAGGGCGGCTGCCACGGCCTCGTCAGCGCGCTGCTGCGCCTGGGTGGCGACGGTCATGCCCTTGGTGGCTTCGGTGCGCTGCTGGGCGGCGTTCACCGACCCTTCGATGGCGGTGTTCTCCCCGAGCACGGCCGCCTTCACGCGGATCGCGTCCTGCGAATAGCCGACGGCGAACGTATGAGCGTCGTTCCAGCGGAGCCCGTTCTCTTCGATCAGCTTGTTCACTCGTGCGAGGGCATCGACGTTGCCGAGGGTCGCATCGGTGACGTCTTCGAGGGGAATCTTGAGTCGCTTCGCCGCGTCGAGCGCGCCCTCGTCTTGCAGCTTCTTGACGGCCGTGAGGCGCACGTTGTCACGGATGGCACCATTGTCAGCTTCGACGGCGGCGGTGTAGTCACGCATCGAGTCGGCCGCGGAGTCCGTCTTGATCATCGTGACCGCGAGGATCCCGGCAAGGGCCGACAGGCCCGCGACGATCCAACCGATCGGACCCGTGCCGATCGAGATCGCACCGTTCAGGAGCGTCATCGACCCGGCCGCGTACGCCATCTTCTCGGTGATGAGCGCGAGCATCGGCGCGACGAACCCCCACGCTTTGAACGCGACCGCACCCCAGGTGAGCCCGGCGATCAGCGAGCTCAAGACGTCGACCGGGATTCCGTTGATCGCGTCACCGATGCCGGTCAGCACGCCGAGGCCGATGGTGCCCAGAGGGGCGAGGGCCTCCAGGATGTGCATGATCGCGGAGGTCAGGGCTCCGAGCGCGTCTGTGACGCGGGGAAGCATGCCCAAGGCGTAGCTACCGAACTTCTCGATCCCGCCGCCTTCGGTCCAGGCCTTGAAGCCCTCGGTGAGGGTGCGGACATAGATGCCTGCGGTCAGGAACAGTGGGTTCAGGACGCGGAGGGAGTTGATCGCCCCCGTGAAGACGTTGGCGCCGGACTGGCCGAGCAGGGTGGAGAACTGGCCGACCTGCTTGTTCAGGTCCGGCATCGCCGAGTTCGTTTCGGCGACGACACGACGGAAAGAGGCGAGCATCGCCACAGCTGACGTCTGCGCGAGGATGCCCATTGAGCCCTTGAGGCTGTCGATGCCGGCGCGGTAGTCCTGCCCCGTGTCGGAGCCGCGCTTCAGCTCTTGGTTGATCCCGAACAGCGCTGCGATGCCAGCCGCGCCCATGCCCGCGAAGCCGCCGGCGAGACCGATCGTCGCCGCGCCCACCGGTGCGAGGAGCGGCACCAGGAGGGCGACGGCCGTCGCGATTGCACCAACGCGGGTCACGGACGTCTTGTTCGCCTCGTTCGCCTTGATCGTCGAGGCGGTGTTTACCTCGCGGGCGGCAGCGAGAGCCAGCTCCGACGCGGTCACCTTGTCGTTCGCGGAGTCCAGACGCTTCACCGCCTCGGAAAGAGCGAGCTGCGCGGACGCGTACCGCGACCCCGTCGTGATGCCCTTCTCTTCCAGCTCGTTCAGCCGCCTCTGCGCGAGCGCGGCGCGCGCGTAGGCCGTGTCGGCGGCCGACATCGCCGCCGTGAGACGGGTCTGCGCGGCCGTGACCTTCCCCTGCGTGCCGGCGAGCTTGCCGGTGCTCCCGTCCACAGCGTCGACAGCGGCCTTCGTCGCGGCCATCTTCGCCGTGACGGCCGCCGCGTTGTCGTTGATGTGGATGTCGGGGCGGAGCGCGCCGAGCTCCCGCGCATCCTCCTTCGTCTGAGCGACCGCAGCCTTCCACTCGGCCCGGTCCGCGCGGATCTTCGCGACGATCGAGCCGACGGTGGTGGGACCGGAGTCAACGCCCATCGTCGTTAGCCCTTGGTCGGGTCGGTGAAGAGCTGGGCGATGCGGTCGGCGACGTCCTTCGGGTCCGTGCCGGTGCCGATCGTCGTGGCGGGGCCGGTGACGCGGGGGAGGTCGCCCCGCGGTGTCGCGCTGTGGGTGACGACGCTACCGTCGCCGTACAGGCCCTGAGCGGGCTTCGCGGGGTCGCTCAGGCTCGCCGGCCACGGAGCGCGACCGAGATACGCGTCGAGCTCGCCAGCGGCGAACGCAGATGCGATGTGATCCGGCGTCGCCTGGTCCACCCACGCCTGATCCCGCTGGATGCCGGGGATGGTGCCGACCGCAGGGTCGGTGCGCACCGCGCGGCCCTGCAGAGCGTCGAGCTCGCCAGCGGCGTCGGCCGCCGCGATCTGCTCGGGTGTCGCGGACGCGAGCCACGCCTGGTCGCGCTGCACGGTCATCAGCGGACCTCACCGATCGCATCGAGCATCCGGTAGACGCTCTCGATCGCTGCGTCACCTTCCGGACGGACGCTGACGCTGTTGTCCGCAACGCCGAAAACGTTCGCGAGTGCGGCGGGGGCGCTGACGAGTTCGATCGGGACGCCGTCGACGCGAGGGGTGCCGAACTTCGTGATGCCGCGCTCCGTGGTGCCGTGTGCGATCCGGAAGCCGTCGATGCGGCGGAGCCAGTCGGAGACGATCGCGTCGTGTTCCTCGACGAGACGGGTGAAATCGCGCGCCGCGGCCTCCACGGCCTTCAGCGCAGCGGTCATAGCGTCTCCTGCGCCGGGAGCGGTCGCGTGGACTTCCTTGCGCAGCGCCTCCATGCTGC
Organism: Microbacterium sp. 69-7; assembly: GCF_001897985.1. Lineage (NCBI taxonomy): Bacteria > Bacillati > Actinomycetota > Actinomycetes > Micrococcales > Microbacteriaceae > Microbacterium > Microbacterium sp. 69-7. Next base: position 57,532 of record NZ_MKRU01000097.1, read on the forward strand.
GGATGCGCATCGCGGCGACGTACCGGTCGCGGCGAGCCTGCTGGCCCTGTGCGAAGAGCTTCGCGAACCGTGACTTGCGTTCGGCGTTCTCGACGTCGTCGAGCGCGACACTGCGGTCGCCGCTGGCGATGGCGTTCTCGAGCGCCTCCGCCTCGGACGCGGCCTCCTTCGCAGCTCGCTCAGCGGCGCGCACGTCCGCGTCGGTCACTCGTTCGATGTCGTCGGTGGTGCTCGTCATGTCGTGCCTTTCCTGTGGCGGTACAGCTCCAAATCAGTGCGGCGAATCATCCACACCCCGGCCACTTTCTCCGCCGCCAGTCGGCTGCTCCCGATGGCCTTGCGAAGGGCCTGAGGGGAGCAGCCGATCAGCCGGGCGGACTGAGTGACCGAAAGGAGTTCACCTGCATCCAGCCTGTTCCCCGCCTCGTTCGGGGTTGCGCGATCGCAACCTTCCGTGTCGAGGAGGACCGCAGCGAGCACGTTGCTGTCCTCCAGGACCAGCGGGTATCGACCTCCCGCAGCTTGCGCCCGCGCCACGGTGAGCACCCGCCGGAGCCGCTCGGCGAGATCGGGAGTCACAACGGCGACTCGGGCGGCTGGCGGCGTCAGCACGGAGGCTCGCCGGGGTCGGCGGTCAAGCCTTCCGTGATCTGACCGAACACGAGGAGGTCGTCGAACTGCTGCACGAACTCCTGGACGTTGCGGGTTCGCGCGAGCTCATCGCGGAGGAACGTGATGGTGGTGTCGAGGATGGTGCACAGCTCCGCCCAGTCGTTGGTGGTGGTCGAGATCGTCGGGACGAGGTTGACCTGAGGGTTGCGGTCCTTCTCGCGGACGAGGTGGAGGATCGTGCGGATCACGTCGTGCGGGGTCATGAGCTCTCCTTCGTGGCGTTGATGTAGTAGCGGCCAGCCCAGAAGCCGGCTTTGGGGCGTGCGCGGCGCGCGTACGCGTCGCAGAGGTCGAAGAGCGGGCAGCCGTGGCACAGGCTCCGCAGATCGGCTTTCAGGTCGTTGTCGATCAGGTGCGGGTCTGCGACGAAGTAGGGCACGTCGCGGCAGGCGGGCGCGTGTTCGTCCATCGCGGATGCCAGAGCCGAGTACTCGGCGTCGCCGGCGGCCATCATGCGTCCCCGGCTGGTGAGCGGCGGGGCGTCGTGATGTCCACGACGTCTGTGGCTGTGCGCCGAGGCCGTTGCGCATGGAGCGCCGATCGGCCGTCTTCGCGCCACCCGCATCCGTGGAGGCACCAGCCGGAAACCACGTCGAACTCGTGGGGAAGGTCTCGTACGCACAGGCCAGGCATCATGCGGCGTCCTCGCGGGCTCCGCAGCCTCCGCAGTAGCCCGAGACGCGGTCGTAGCTGTGTGTGTGCGGTCTCGTGGGGCGGCGAGGAGGTTTCCAGGCGTCGGCGGTGCGGCGGGCGTCGCCGCATGCGCCGCAGGGCGCGTTGGTGCCGTTCGGGTGTTGAGGGCAGAAGCGGGAAGGAGGGGCGCTCTCCTCCTCGTTGATCCTCTCCTCCTCTGCGGGACGGTGAGCGTCCCTCGTTGGTACGGTGACCGTCCTCCGTTGGTCAGGTGAGCGTCCTTCGTTCGAGGGACGGTGAGCGTCCTCCGTTACCTCGACGGAGGACGCTGAGCGTCCCGCGTCTGGTCGCAGCGGCCGGCCATGACCATCGAGCAGCAGATGGCGTGCGGGGTGCCCAGGCGCAGCAGGCCGTGACGAGATCAGTCCTGCTGTGGTGAGTGGCTCGAGGGCACGCGTGACCGCACGATGACCAGCCGACCCGGACTTGCCGAGCGCGGTCGCCAACGAGTCGCGACCGGCGTAGAACGCTGGCGCCGGGTCGTCGTCGAGCGCCGTGACCGCCATGAAGAGCAGTAAGCGTGCTGGGGCGTGATCGAGGCTGTGCTCACTGGCGACGGCGAAGGCGGCTTTCACAAGGCCGGCCCCCACGATGCTTCACCGCCTCCCGGCGTGGGCGTGCTCATCGGTCACTCCGCCGGGATCGCAGCGTTGAGCGACGCCAGCAGGCGCGCGTACCGCAAGCGCATACCGCCGCGGGGGCGACTGGTGCCGCTTTCCCATCGCTGGACCGTGTACGGCGTCACGTCGAGTTCGGCCGCGACACGAACCTGTGTCAGGCCGGAGCGCTCGCGGATGCGTCGGGCGGTGCTGGGGTCGAGTAGCTGCATGGCAGCCGCGTCTTCGGTGATGTTCACGTGGCCTCCCTGGTCGGATCACCACAAGTGTTCCGCGATTGTGGTTCGTATTGGTGCTATTGTTGGCACCAATTCGGAAGGACTGATCATGGAGTCATGGCAGGAAGTGTCCGAACTGATCACTCAGTTCGGTGATGAGCGGAACCTTGCTGGTCGTCTGCGCAAGCTGCGCGAGTCCAAGGTCGACGAGAACGGGCGCCCGTGGAGTCAGGAGGAGCTCGCCCGGAGGATGACGGCGGCGGGGTATCCGATGACGCACACGTCTGTCTGGAAGATCGAGAACGCTGACAAGAAGTCCGGTGGCCGGAGTGTTCCGATCGGGGAGGCGATCGGGTTCGCGCGAGTGCTCGGAGTCAGTCTGGCGGAGCTGCTGCTGCCGGAGAGCGCGGTCACCGAATTGGCCGTGTGGCGGGCCTTCCAGGACGCCACGGAGGCGCTCAATGAGGTCCGGCGACAGTGGGCGGTGTACGCCGGCGGCATCGAGCGTGTGCGGGCTGCTGTGGCCGAATCGTCCGGTATCCGTTCGCGGATCGCGGACTACCTCGAATCGGCCGAGGCCGACCGGCTCCGCCAGATCGGGGACGTGTGGATCAATGATGCCGACGATGAGACGGAGCGGCGCACGCGGGCGCAGCTCGTTGCTCAGGATCCTCGACGGTTGCCGGCCGGGGTCGAGGATGGCTATGCACCGACGCCGGCGATCGTCGCTGCGCGGCACGTGCTCGCCGATGACCCCATCGCGCCGTCGATACTCGTCAAGATCAGCGAGGGGGGCGCGTGATGTCGCTCGGTTGGCCGTATGACGCTCGGACGGCGGCGATGCAGGCGGAGTTCGTGCGTCTCGAGGAGCAGTTCTCTCAGGAGTGGGTAGTCGCGATGCGTCAGCTTGCAGGGGAGCGGCTGCCGCAGGAGGAGTTCACCGCGAGGCGCATGCTGCTGCTCAAGGAGGACCTCAAGCGGCGGCGGCGCGAATTCGCGAAGCTGCGCTGGAAGTTCGATGCGACAGGGAAACGGCGCCCGGACCTCGTCGAACGCGACATCCGCCGCGTCGAGAAGTGGGCCCGCGGCATCATCGACGAGTACGCGCAGCAGGGTACTGAGCGCCGGGAGGCGGAGAAGCAAGAGCGGGACCGCAAAGCGGCTATCCGTGAGCAGAACCGCCGCGCACGCCAAGAACACACGACCCTCGAGGATCTTCGAGTCGATCTCGCGGCTACTATCCTCGACGTCCCCACACCGGCGCCCGTGGAGCCCGAGAAACCCGTCGTGCGGTCGCTCGAGGGCGTCCGACCGTCACGGGTCGAGATGGTTTCGAACGACACCGGCATCGCTGACCTGTCCACCGCGACCGACGACGACATCATCACCGCGTACATGACACGCACAGGCATCAGCGAAGAAAACGCCCGCCAGTACCTCACCCTCCTGCAGCCCGAGAGCTGAACGGTTCCTCGCGCGTTTGACGTTGACCGGGACACCCGCCTGGCCAATCTGCTTCACGTGCGACACGTGCGCGCGTGGCCGCCGGCTGACGTCACGGTAGGTCCCCGATCTGCTTCACGCGTAGCGCGCCCGCGCGCATCGTTCGCGTAGTGACTGGTCACTGGTGAAGCCTCAGAGGCCCGTCGATCTGCTTCACGTGTGACGCGCAGCGTTGGGCCGCTGAACGTTCCGCTGTCTGCGCTCGGCGGTATTGTCCGGTGCATGGCTTGGAGCCTCCTGTCGCGGGGTGAGGGCGCACGCTGGAGGAAGCGGTGGCGCATCTCGCGCACCCGCGCTGAGCGGCGTCGTGTCGGTGCTCGGGCGTAGCGTCGCCGGCATGAGGTCTGAGACGGTTCGCCGGATGGTGGAGGTTCCCGGCGTGGGTCGTGTGACGTGCCGGGTGAATGTCGAAGGTGCTGCCGAACGGGTGGCGAGTCGATTCGCGCGTGAAGGATGCGCGGTACGCCGAGTCTGGTCGACTCCTGGAGCCCTCGCGGCTGTCGAGTGTGCGGCGTGCGCTTGGGCTGCTTGAGTAGCGCGGTGTTCGATCCCTCGACTCTCACCGACGAGCAGCGGGAGCGGTACGAGCGTGCGACGGATCTCGCCGCGGAGGCGCTCGTGGAGGCTCGGGCAGAACTCCGAGCGGCCTGGGTCGCCGATCGAGCAAGCCTGGAGGTGCCGTGAGCGCGATGTCGGGCCCAGAGGGTCTCACTCCTGAGCAGTTGGAGCGCCGAGCGAAGGCGTTCGAGCTGTCGGTTGAGGCTTACCTTGACGCGCGCGAAGAGATCCGGGCTGCGGCTGCTGGTGTCGACGAGCCGCCGAGCGGGTGCTGAGGCCGCTACGCGCGTACTGGACGTGCTTTTCGACGCGCCCCGTCGTGGGGCTCGTTGAGCGCGGCGGGATTGTCCCAGCGGCCCGCACCTGGCGGTGCGGGCGACTCCCAGGCCCACCGGGGCCGGCCCGTCACGCTGGTGGAGGTCGTCGAGGTGTTCCGGTTTGGACTGACTCGAAGGATTCGCCGATTCACTGGGGGACGTCACGTTCGTGAGTCGATGTGACCGACCGTACTGATTGCGGCGGGCTCGGGAGACCGGCTCACGTGAGTGTCTAGTTACTTAGTGCCCAGTGAGTGGGCAGGTCGGTTATCCACAACCTGCCCCGCTGAGTGGGCAGGTGGGGTGCCCAGTGAGTGGGCATGTCTGGCCGGATCCTTCTCGGCCAGCTCCCGTGGGATGTGGTTGAGTCGGTACCCGTTCGACCGGCCGCGTATCTTCGCGGTGACAGTGAGCGCTCCGACCAGTTCGAGGCGGCCAAGCGCGTTCTGCACTCCTGACCGTGCGCATCCGAGTTCACGCGCCATGCGGACCTGAGAGGGGAACGAGACGCCGTAGCTGTCGCTGCGGTCGACGAGGTACATCAGGACGAGCGCCTCCTCCTTGGTGAGGTTCAGGGCTGCGATGCCGCCGCGCAGGAGCCACCGGTTGCTGATTTTCGGCATGCCGCCTCCTTCCGGGCGTCGCCGTGCCCTCGCGCGCAGAGTGGCGCGAGGGCACGGCATGGGTGGGTCAGTCGGCGAGACGCTGCAGCTCGTCGTCGACGTGGGGAGCGCGCCGGAGGATGCGAGGACGCTCGGCCGCGCCGGCGGCCACCACCAGAGCTGCTGCGAGAGCACGCGCCTCATCGGGGAACATGCCTGCGGTGTTGCCTGGCATCTCGAGAGTCACGCCTCCCACACCGGCGAAGTCGGCCACGTCGACCTGCAGGGAACCGCCTGCGAAACGGGCATCCAGCATGGTCACGCGGTCACCTCCGTGAGAGCCTCGTCCGCGGTCGGCTCCGGGTTCGGCTGATTCGCCCTGCGGCAAGCCTCCTGCATCCACTGCAGGTCGACCATCAGCGATGCGACCTCTTCTGGGCGGCCGAAGAATTCGGGCACGTAGAGATCGACGTACCAACCAAGTTCATCCCGGTCGTCGACTTCCTTCCTCACCGAGACCTTGTAGTCGATCCGCTTGCCACGGTCTTCCGTTGCATCGAGAACGTGGGTGTCGCCGACGCCGGCGTGCCACTTCTCAAGGCATCGCGGCTCGTCACAGACGATCACGACGGGGCTATCGTCGCGGTTCGTGTATGGGTCGCCGTATTGGAAGGAACGGAACCGCACGTTCAGGGTCTTGTCATCGGCCCAGTCGGCCTCGAGGCGCTGCCAGATCCTCCCGCATGCCCCTCGTCTCGCTGCGTGGACGTAGTCGAGGAGTCGTTCGAGATCAGCCTGAGTTGCGCCTTTGAACAGCGTGATCACGTACGACCGGCGGTCATTCTCGCCGTGTCGTTGGATGCGTAACAGTCCAGCTTCACGAAACCAGGTGCCGCGCGCGTCTCGCCAAATCCGAACGCGGGTACCGACCTTCGTCTTCTGAATCACAAGCGGGAACTCGGCGAGTTCGTCGACCGTGAACACAGAGTTGGCATCGATCAGCCAGTCGCTGGACTCCAAGTTTTTCGTGTCGGCGCTGTAGGCGACGTCGAGTGCAGGAGCGTCTTCGATGGTGATCGTCGGGTCGGCGGCGACTGATCCGGGTATGGCCGCGGCGGCGCGGGCCTTTCGAGTAGACTTGCTCATGAATCTGGTCCCTTCTTTGGGGTCGTGGCCGCCGTCCTGTTCCTGCAGGGCGGCGGCTTTCTTTGTGGGGTCAGGACGCGTCGGCGAACGCATCGGCGATGAACTTCTCGAGGTCGACGCGACGGACGACGACGCGACCGCCGAGCTTGGCGGCCTTGAGTCGTTTCGTGTTGATCAGCCATCGGACGCTGTCGACCGAGCGTCGCAGCCGCTCTGCGACCTCGGCGACGAAGAGGATCTCGGGCTCGGGGGACTGTGCCCCGCCTGCGGTGTACATCGGATCTGCTCCTTGGTATCAGGTTTCTCGAAGTCTGATGGCATCGAGCTTGGAAATTGACTATACATCAGAAATGGCTATTGAGTGCAAGCTCTCACTAGTGGGTTCCTGATACAGTCGTCCCACGATGAACGACCATGACGAACTAATCGGCAGGAACCTCGCCCGCTTGCGCCTCGACGTTTCGCAGACCGAACTGGCGACCAAGATGCGCGCGCTCGGCCACAAATGGACCCAACCCACGGTGGTTTCGATCGAGAAAGGTGAGCGTCCGCTCCGCATGAGCGAAGCACTCGATGTGGCCTCTGTGCTCGGCGTCGATCTCTACGACTTGGTGAAGTATCCGGCGGCGCTCGACTTCTTCCATCAGCAGGTTCGCGCAGAGGATTCCGCTGGCCAGCTTTATGCGTGGGCCCAACGGTACGAGATGGACATACGCGATCTCGCGCGGAAGGCTGCAGCGTACGCCGCGGAGACCGGGGCGACGCTCGACGACGAACTCAAGCTGACGATGGTGGACCTGGGTGTTCCTGCTGACCAGGTCCCGTCCGCGCGTGCTGAGCTGGCGCGCTACGCGCAGGAGGCCATAGAGCACCTCGCCCACAGGGCTATACCCGAGCCGCGGAGGATCGAAGACGATGGCGAGCATCCAGAAGCGCCCTAACGGCAAGTACCGAGCCCGCTACCGCGATGCGGACGGCAAGGAGCACGCGCGCCACTTCGCCCTGAAGCGGGATGCGCAGGCGTGGCTCGACGAGAAGACCGCTTCGATCGTCACTGGTCAGTACGTCGATCCGAAAGCCAGCGCCGTCTCCTGGGCGGCCTGGACGCGGGCGTGGGTCGAGCGGTAGGCGTGGGTGGCGGGAACGGTCTTGGCGGCCGACACGGCCCTCCAGAGCGTCCCATGGAAGGACGAGCGGATCGGGGGAGTGAAGCCCTCACATGTACAGGCGTGGATCACTGCGGAGTCGAAGCGGGGCCTGGCGGCGTCCACGATCCGCACCCGCTTGAACTACGTGCAGATGGCGTTCCGGGCGGCCGTGCGTGACAGGGTGATCGCCGAGAGTCCCGCCGACGGTGCGAAGGCGCCGCGCGTCCGCCGCGCTGAGGTCACGATGCAGATCCTCACCGTCGAACAGGTGCGCGCCGTGGTCGAGGCGGCGGGGGAGTTCCGGCCGTTCGTGGAGGTGTGCCTGTTCGCGGGTCTGCGGCTCGGGGAGGCTGCGGGGCTGCAGCTCGGAGACGTGAACTTCCTCGGCCGCACGATCGACGTCCGCCGGCAGGTGCAAGGTACGTCGATTCCGAGCACGGTCATCGTTCCGCCGAAGTACGGGAGCGAGCGGACGGTGTTCGTGCCGAGCGAGCTCACGGCGTCCCTCTCTGTGCATGTCGCGAAGGAGGGGCTGACCGATCCTGCGGCGCAGCTGTTCCGGACGCCTCTGGGGCGCCTGTGGCAGAGGAACAACGCCGGCGAGGAGTGGCGTCGCATCCGTCGTGCGGTCGGCCTGCCGGACGAGGTCACGCTGCACACGCTCCGTCACACGTACGCGTCGAACCTCATCGCGTCCGGCTGTGACGTCGTCACGGTGCAGCGCGCGCTGGGGCACGCGCAGCCAAGCATCACGCTCAACACCTACTCGCATCTGTGGCCGTCAGCGGAGGACAAGACGCGCGCCGCGACCGCCACTTTTATGGCCGCGGTGATGAGTTCTGCGGACTCTCGGCGGACCGAGGGGAAGAAACCCCAGGTCAGCGGGTAGCCTTACCGGTAGTTGACGAACTGCAGGTCGACGTCGAGGTCGGCCGCCTTCAGCATCCGCTGCACTTCCTGCAGGTCGTCGCGCGACTTGGACTGCACGCGCAGCTCGTCGCCCTGGATCTGTGCCTTGACCGACTTGGGGCCTTCGTCGCGGATGAGCTTGGTGATCTTCTTCGCGTTCTCGGAGGAGATCCCCTCTTTGAGCGTCGACGTGATGCGGTACTCCTTGCCCGAGGCCTGCGGCTCACCCGACTCGAGCGACTTCAGCGAGATTCCCCGCTTGATCAGCTTTGACTGGAACACGTCCAGCACGGCCTTCGCGCGCTCTTCGCTGTTGGCCTTGATGAGGATCGCCTCGCCGCTCCAGTCGATCGACGCGTCGGTGCCCTTGAAGTCGTAGCGCTGCTCGACCTCTTTGCGGGCCTGGTTGAGCGCGTTGTCCGCCTCCTGGCGGTCGATCTTGGAGACGATGTCGAAAGAGGAGTCAGCCATGCGTGGCAGTCTAGCCGCGGCCGTGCGAGCAGGCCCAGGACGCCGAGCGGATGCCGAGCCCGCGCCCGCGGCCGGGCTCTTTCGTAGACTGGACGGATGCAGCCGCTCACGGAGAACCAGGTGCGCGCCGCCCTCGTCAACGCGACACCCGATGAGCTCGACCGCGTGGGTGTTCCGCTCTCTCTCGTGCTCGCGGACTGGGATCACCTCGATTTCCTCGCGTGGTCCGACCCCGACTTCCGAGGTCGCGGCTACATGATCGTCGAGCGTGACGGCGTGCCCACGGGGATCGTGCTGCGCGCGGCATCCGGATCCCGTCCGCGCGCGGCGATGTGCAACCTCTGCCACACGATGCAGCCCGGCAATCAGGTCGCCCTGTTCACGGCGCGACGGGCGGGGGATGCCGGGGATCGCGGCAGCGTCGGCACCTACATCTGCGCCGATCTGGGCTGCCACGAGAACGTCCGCCTTGCGGCGCCGCTCGCGCCGAGCGAGGTGCGTGCCAGCGTCGACCGCCGCATCGACGGGACGCGCCATCGCGTGGAGGCCTTCGTGGAGCGGGTCGTGGCCCCGCTCTGACGCGCGCGATGCGGCCCGTGGTTTTTCGGAACGCGTGCGGCCGGGTAAGATGGTTGATCGCGCCTCCGGTCGACTGCAAAAGCCGGGCGGGTGCGCACTTGGCGAGTTACCCAAGCGGCCAAAGGGATCTGACTGTAAATCAGCCGTCTTCGACTTCGGGGGTTCGAATCCCTCACTCGCCACCCACCGAAAGAGGCCCGGAACTACGCGGAAGTCGCGTGCTCCGGGCCTCTTGCGTTGATTGAGGCGGCTCAGCCGATCCCCACCGAAACCCCACCGATGGCCGGGATGGGTCGTGGGGTCGCGCTGAGCGCGTCGAGCCGGTCCATGTCGTGGGCACCGGCAAACAAGTGCATGTAAGTCGAGTAGGTGAGCTGGATGTGGCCCATCCACTTCGCCACGTCGTGAATGCTGTACCCGCCGCCGCGCAGGCGCTCGCATAGAAGTGGCGGAAGGCGTACCAGACGACCGGCTGCACGCCCGCCGCGACCATCGCAGGCATGACATAGCTCTTATAGACCGACTCGTGGCGGAAGGGAACGTCGTAGCTCAGCGGCGCGCGCTGGCCGGGAGCGCCACCCTTGCGCCTCCCTGGCCACAGGAGCGCGTCGGCGTCGCCCCGGTGAGGGTGCTGGTCGATGTGGCCGTGGAGCGCCAGCAGGAGCGAGCCGGGGAGCGGCGCGTCGCGCGACCCTGCGGCGGACTTCGGAGTGATGTAGCTCCAGCCCTCGCGCGGGGCGAACTGCACCTGGCGACGAACCTCGACGTGGCGGTGCATGAAGTTGATATCGCGGATGCGCAGCGCCTCCAGCTCGCCGGGGCGCAGACCCGTGTACGCGGCGAAGCGCACCACCAGCGCGTAGACCGGCTCGCGCTCAGCCAGGTGGTTGACGATGCCGCCGAAGCGCACGACCCGGACAACAACGGCAGGATGCTCGTGGCTCTCCATGACGATGTGTCCGGGTCGCACGTCGGCGGCGCGCACAACGCGGGTGCGGGGCGAGAGGTTGTGCGCGGTGGGCACGGGTCAGCTCCGCCCAGGGATCTGCGCGACCGGGAGGCGCTCGACGTTAGCGAGATCGACAGTCGAGCCCGCGGGAAGGAGGAACTCGAACGCCTCAGCGCCCACTCCGATCCACACGTTGTCGGCCTCGGCCTGCTGGTAGGAGAGCGCGAGCTTCGCCCTCCGGCGCCAGTCGGTGACGTCCACGTCCGGGTCATCGGTGGCCCAGAGCGTGATGTCGCGTGCACCGTTGTGCGCCAGGTAGCCCTCGGCGTCCAAGTTGACCTTGATGGTGCTCGGGAACACGGTGACAGGCTCGCCTGCACCCGTCACCCTCAGCACCTTCTCCGTCGCACTGAACTCGACGTAGCCCTTCATGGGCAGAGCGTTCGGCGCGGCGTCCTCGTCAGCCGTGTCCGCGATCCCGCTGAGGAACCGACCGTGCACGGTGCCGTAGCTGAATTCCGGGATGCCATCCACGTCACGCCTCCAGGACGGCGGAACGGAACTCGCGCGGCTTCGCTGGTTGCGGTCGGCACGGTCGTCTCGGCGCGCACGCTGTCAGGAAGCACCTTGGGGCGGTGGCTGGGCTTGGTCATGTCTGCTCCTCCGCGGGGCATATCCCCGGATTAAGTCTCGCTCTCCGCATGTGGGTGAATCGGCCGGTACGCAGAATCCGATTGATCGTCTGATCTGCGACTTTGCAAGTCCCGGAGCGATAGTTCTAGCGCCGCGAAGCGCGGTTCCTGTAGGCGCGTGTCCATCGGGCAATGTCCGCACTCAAGACCAGGATGGAGATATGGGTAAACCGTCAACCCGAATACATCAGCAGGGTGAGCGTCTGAACGAGTTTCGTCGCGCCTTCATCGAGCTGGTCAACTCCGCAAAGTCTTCCGGCGAGTGGCCCGCACCGAGGCTGATCCCGAACGTGTCGAACGACACTTGGTCGAAGCTCCAGCGAGACGTAGCCATCGCGGCGGGTGCAGCGCAGGAGGCCTACAGCGCTAACGGCGGCGGCACCTTCACGATGCGGAATGCCGCGCATGTGACGACCGTAAACCCGATCGCCAACTGGCACTTTGCGCTGGAGCGGCCTGACGAGCTGAAGCCGCAAATGGTCGTGTCGGCCGTCGATCTGGCGATCGGGCAGGCGCGCACTCGGTATGAGAGCGCGATCGAGCATGAGCGCGGCCTTGTCGGCGTGATCGCGAGCTTCCTCCGCTGGCCGCAGACCCTGCGTGAAGCAGTCGGCCCGAGCTGGACCCAGCGCACCGTGGCGAGCACCCTCGGCGTGGTCGGACAGATTGTCGTCGGCGGGGTAGCCGCCGCCCTCGGAACCGCGCTGGTGTGGGGCGTGGTCGAGCTCTGGCGCCTCTGGTTCTAGCCGCGCTCGCACGCCTTCGTGGCGAGGATGGCCAGGGACCGACGAAGAACGCACCGGGTGGGCAAGCGCCCTCCGCTGGCGTTCTTCGTGGCTGAGCGCCCAGCGCTGGGGCTCCTGCCTGAGACCTGACGTGCCGCTATGATCTGGCCATGAGTCTGCCGACGGCCTACCTTACGAGCGCAAAGAACACTGGAGACATTCTCCAGGCGATGCAGAGCGCGCAGGCACCTGACCGTTTCACCCAGAAGTTCCTCGAAGGACTTGGGTTTCCGAGTAGCAACGACCGCACTCTTATCAACGTCATGAAGGCACTCGGGTTCATTGACGAGAACGGGGTTCCTCGCAAGCGGTACCACGAGTACCTCGATCAGACTCGCTCGGCCGAGGTCTTAGCGACGGGAATCCGCGAGGCGTATGCGGACCTGTTCAAGATCAATCGGAACGCGCAATCGATGTCCACAAGCGACGTCAAGAACAAGATGAAGACTCTCTCAGAAGGCCAGTTCAGCGATCGTGTCGTGAGCTTGATGGCAAGCACCTTCACCACTCTGGTGAAGTTTGCGGACTTCAACGCCGCTCCTGCCGAGCCCGCGCCTTCTTTCGACCCAGAGCAAGGCGCAGGGGCGGAAATCAACGCGTCCCCACAGCCGGATACCCACCATCCTCGGGAGAATCGACGCGGGTCGTCGTTGGGACTCGTCTACAACATCAACATCCACTTGCCGGAGTCGCGTGACCCCGCGGTGTACGACGCCCTATTCCGGGCACTCAAAGAGCATCTGGGTTGATGGACGACCGCTTCTACACCTTCCTGTCTCGTGGGCTTCTTGCAGAAGAGGCGCTCGACGCGGCTGGTCGTCCGCGTCGAGTATCTGTGGATGTCACGTCCGCCGGTATCTCGGAAGCGCTGAGTTTCGAGCTCTTTGACCCCGACATGCTTGAGCAAGCGCAGTTGATGTCTCTTGTGTATGCAGCGATCGCTGCATTCGAGCACTCAGTCCGCAAGTTCGTGTCGCGCGTTCTCCTCGACGAATTTGCCGAGGAGTGGTGGGAGAAGGGCGTGTCCAAGAAGATCCGTGAGTTTGCGGAGAGCCGTCGTGATGACGAGGAGAAAACCAAGTGGCACGGCGTGAGGGGTGATGATCTGCTGAGCTACACGGAACTCGGGCATTTGCCAAACATAATGCAGCAGAACCTGCAGCTGTTCGAGCCATATGTACGTCGGCTGGACTGGGCCACCTCAATCTTCGGCACGATCGAGCGGTCGAGGAACGTGATCATGCATAGCGGAACGCTTGAAATGCCGGATGTGGAGCGCATCGGGATACTGATGCGCGACTGGAACAAGCAGGTTGGCCTGTAGCGACGCCCGTCCAGCGCGGAACCCCACGGAAACCCCACCAGCCACGCCTGACCAGGGCTGACCAGCGACCGCCGATCTCGCCCGCAGAACCGCGTGATTCCGGGCGAGAACGGGCATCGCCGGTCAACCCTGGGTGTCCCTGGTTCTCGGGCGAGTCGCTAGGGCGAACAGCTGTAAATCAGCCGTCTTCGACTTCGGGGGTTCGAATCCCTCACTCGCCACCCACCGAAAGGGGCGCTTCGCAGTTGAGGGTGTAGCCGGGGGTCGGGCGGCGGTGGCTGGATAGGGGTCGAGGTCACCCGGGACCGGAAGTTCCTACACTCACCATCCGGAAGACCTCGACGTGCTCAACGCTACCTTCGCCGCGCCTTGCCTCACCACGTTCTGCCGCCTCGATGAGCTCGGCCTCG